>JAYTEJ010000373.1:0-6991 GCA_043735365.1 Acidobacteriota bacterium | reverse complement strand
CCGACGACCGAAATGTCCCTGGTCTTTCCCCACTGGTTGACGCCGTCGATGTTGATGTTCGCGGCGGTCTTCGCCAGCGGGTACAGGGGATTGAGCGAGTAATACTCCGAGCCGATCAATCCTTTCTCTTCGGCCGTCACCATCAGGAAGAGGAACGACCGCTTCGCCGGCGGCTGCGCCTGCTTGAGCGCCTTCGCGATTTCGAGGACCGTCGCGACGCCGGACGCGTTGTCGAGTGCGCCGTTGTAGATCGTGTCGCCGTTCACGGGGGCGCCGACGCCCAGGTGATCCCAGTGCGCCGAGTACACGACGTACTCGTCCTTCAGCGCGGGATCGCTGCCTTCCAGCTTCGCGACCACGTTCCGGGAGTCGATCGTGCGCAGCTTGTTGGCCACCGCCATCGACGCCCTAACGCCGAGCGGAACCGGCCTGAACTCACGCGTCAGGGCCTGCTTCTTCAGCGCGTCGTAGTCCTGGCCCGCCATTGTGAAGAGCTTGCGGGCTGCGTCGACGGTGATCCAGCCCTCAATGTTCGCCTTGCCCATGTTCCTGTCCGGGGCGACGAGATCAAACTTCTCGTTGAGGTTTCCCTGCACCACGGAGAAGGGATAGCCGGCGGGCGCGGTCTCGTGCACGATCAGCACCGCCGCGGCCCCCTTGCGCGCCCCCTCCTCGAACTTGTAGGTCCAGCGCCCGTAGTAGGTCATCGCCTTGCCGCCGAAGGTTTTGGGATCGAGCTGGGACGCGTTCGCCGGATCGGCGACCGGCGGGTCGTTGACGAGGACGACGATCGTCTTGCCTCTCACGTCCACGTCCTTGAAGTCGTTCCAGTTGAACTCCGGCGCTTCGACCCCGTAGCCGGCAAACACCAGCTCGGACTGGTCGAGCGACGCGCCGTCGGCGACGTGCTTGGTCCAGGGGACGATGTCGTCGCCCCACTTGAAGGTCTGCTTGCGGGCGCCGCTGGTGACGACGAAGGGGGAGGCCTCGCGGGCGGTGATGCCGACGAGCGGGACTTTTTGTGTATAGGTGCCGTCGGGATTGCCGGGCTTGAGACCGAGGGCCTTGAACTGGTCCTGCAGGTAGCGGACCGAGAGGTCCTCCCCCTTGGTGCCGGGCGCGCGCCCCTCGTACTCGTCGGAGGCGAGGACCTTGATGTGGTTCAGAATCGCGTCCGCTTCGATGCGGGGCATCGCCGACACCGCCATCGGCGCCGCGGCGGCGGGCGCGGCGGGCTCGCGGCTGCTGCGGCAGCCCGGCAGTACCACGGCCAGCGCGGCGAGAAGTACAAGTCGTCTCATGGCACCATTGTACCGCGCGATGGTACTCTTCAGTAGAGTGGACGGCTGCCAGTGACCCCAGGATTCGACCTTACCGCCCTGCTTCAGGCCGCACCGGTGGCCGTCGCCAGCCTTGATCTCCAGGGACGATTCGTGGCCGTCAACAAGGCGCTGCTGGAGGCCTCCGGGTATTCGGCGGGAGAGATGATCGGCCTGCCGTTTGCTGCGTTCCTGGCTCCGGCGGACGAGGCCGCGGCACGGGAGAGCTTCGCCGCCATCGTTTCCGGAGAGCGGGACACCTACAGGGCCACCCGTCACTACCGTACCAAGAGTGGCGACCTGCGCGAGGTGGACCTGCTCGTGTCGCTGGTGCGCGATGCCGGGGGATCGCCGTCCTTCTGCCTGGCGGTTCTCCACGACGTCACCGAGCGCGCGAGCGCGCTCAGCGACGCGGCGCAGCGGGCCCGAGACCTGCGCCTCGCCGAGGAGGCCCTGCGGCTGTCGGAGGCGCGCTACCGCGCGCTGGTCGAGCAGTCGCCGCTCAGCGTCCAGATTCTGGCGGCTGACGGGCGCACCCTCCAGGTCAACGGCGCATGGGAGCGGCTCTGGGGGGTGACCCTGAATCAGATTGGCGAGTACAACCTGCTCGAGGATCCCCAGCTCGTCAGTAGCGGCGTGATGCCCTACATCCGCAAGGCGTTTGCCGGCGAGGCCCAGCACATTCCGGCCACTCGCTACGACCCCAACGTGACGCTGCCGGATCGGAGCGCCAACCCCGACCCCGGCCGCTGGGTCCGCGCCGTGGCCTATCCCGTCAAGGATCCGGACGGCGCCGTGCGCGAGGTCGTGCTGGTGCACGAGGACATCACCGAACAGCTGCGCGCCGAGAACGAACGCCGCCGCGCCACCGAGCTGCTCCAGCTGGTCGTGCAGCAGAGCGGCGAGGCGATTGTCGTCGCCGACGCCGACGGCGTGCTGCGCGTGTTCAATCCCGAGGCCGAGCGGCTGCACGGCGTCAAAGGGGGAGAGACCCCCCAGGTCGAATGGCCGGATCGCTACCGGCTGTTCACGCTCGAAGGGGAGCCGCTGCCTTACGAGGAGACCGCGCTCTATCGCGCCACCCGGGGAGCCTTGGTGCGCGACTCCCGCTGGGTGGTTAGGCCGCCCAACGGCCCCGAGCGGACTCTGGTCGGCTCGGCCGCGCCGCTCAGTCATCCGGACGGGACCCCGGCCGGAGCGGTGCTGATCGCCCGCGACGACACCGCACGGCTCGCCGCCGAGGCCGAGCGCGAGCGCCTGCTGAACGAGGCGCGCGCCGCCCACCAGGCGATCCAGGCGAACAGCCGGGTGAAGGACGAGTTTCTCGCCACCCTGTCGCACGAGCTGCGCACGCCACTCAACGCCGTCCTCGGCTGGACCCACATTCTCCGCGGCCGCAACCTCGAGGAGCCGACGCGGCACGCGCTCGAGGTGATCGAGCGCAATGCCGCCGCTCAGGCTCGCCTCATCGACGATCTGCTCGACGTCTCCCGCATCATCACCGGGAAGCTGCAGCTGCAGATCGAGCCGGTGGATCTCCAGACCATCGCCGTGGCGGCGCTCGATACGCTCCGTCCGGCGGCCGACGCCAAAGGGGTCCGTCTCGAAGCCGGGATTGAGCAGGTGCCCCGCCTCAACGGCGACGCCCAGCGGCTTCAGCAGGTCTTCTGGAACCTGATCGCCAATGCCGTGAAGTTCACCGGCAGCGGCGGCGTCGTGTCGGTCGCCCTCAGCGCGGATCCGGGGGCCATCCGCATCACGGTGGCGGACACCGGCGCCGGCATCGACCCGGAGGTCCTGCCTTTCATCTTCGATCGCTTCACCCAGGGAGACTCCTCGAGCACGCGCACCCAGCCCGGGCTGGGCCTGGGGTTGGCGATCGTCCGCTATCTGGTCGAGCTGCACGGCGGCACGGTCATGGCGGAAAGCGCCGGCAACGGCGCCGGCGCCACCTTCCGGGTCTCGCTGCCGGTCGCGCCCGCCGGCAGCTAACTTTTGTGCCCGACTCCCGTCCAATACCGGCATGGCCGCCACACTATTGCGCGACGTCTGGTTCGCCGTCCGTTCGCTGCGGCGGACTCCCGGGTTCACCGCGCTGGCCGTGCTCACCCTGGCGCTCGGCACCGGCGCCAACACCGCCATCTTCACGGTGATCAACGGCGTGCTGGTCCGGCCGCTGCCGTATCACCAGCCCGACCGACTCGTCTTTCTCTGGAACGCGACCGCGACCGGCGGCCGTGACACTCTGTCGCCGGCGCGTTTCCTCGACTTCCGGAGCCGGATGACGTCGCTCTCCATGGCGGCCATTTGCCAGTTCGGAGTCACTCTGTCTGGCCCCGGCGGCGCCGAACAGGTGGACGCCTCCAGTGTCTCCTCCAGCTTCTTCGATGTGCTCGGCACCCCCGCGCTCCTCGGCGATCCCTTCCACGCCGGCTCCGCCGATCCCCGCGCCGTCGTCCTCAGCCACGGCCTCTGGGTCCGCCGCTTCGGCGCCGATCCCGTCATCGTCGGCCGGGAGGTCGTGATCAACGGGACGCCGCGGCGGATCGCGGCGGTCATGCCCCGGGAGTTCGCGTGGCCCGGGGTGACGTCGGCCTCCACCGGCGGCGAAGCCCCGGAGTTGTGGATCCCGGGAGCCTTGCACGACATCCCCAGGACCCCCGCCGACAGCCCGGTCGAAGACCTCTCTGGAAATCGCCGTCTCGGCATCCTCCGGGTCATTGCCCGGGTGGCGGACGCCGTGCCTGCGGCGAAGGCGCGGAGGGAGGCGGAGATGATCGCGGCGCGGCTCGCCACGGAATATCCCGACACCGATGGAGCCCGCGGCGCCGTGCTGGTGCCGGTGCGGGAACAGTTCCTCGGCCCGGTGACCCGGCCGCTCGAGGTCCTGCTGGCGGCGGTGGTCTTCGTCCTCGCCATCGCCTGCGCGAACGTGGCGAGCCTGCTGCTGGGACGCGGCGCGTCACGCCGTCGCGAGATCGCGGTGCGGCTGGCGCTCGGCGCGACGCGGGCCATGGTCGCGCGCCAGTTGCTGACCGAGGCGGTGGTCCTGTCGCTCGCCGGCAGCACCCTCGGGCTCTGGCTGGCGTGGCAGACCGGCAGATGGCTGGTGGCCCTCGCTCCTGGCGGAGTCCTGCGCCTCTCGGATGCGGCCATCGACCCGGTGGTGCTCGGTTGCACGCTGATCGTCGCGCTCGGCGCCGGGCTTTTGTCCGGAGCGCTGCCGGCGTGGCAGGTCTCGGGAGCAGCGCCTGACGAAGAACTGAAGAGCGGCGGCCTGCGATCGTCGGAGGGAGGCCGCGCGCGCCGGATACGGAGCGTGCTGGTGGCGGGCGAAGTGGCGCTGGCGCTGGTACTGATGGTCGGCGCCGGCCTCCTGCTGCGCAGCTTCGGCTCCCTGGCCTCTACCGATTCCGGAGTGGACCAGCGCCATCTGCTGACGTTCTCGATCACCGCCCCCCGCGGCAAGGCCATCGCGGGCCCGCAACGCACCGCCTTCTACGAGGCGCTGCTGCAGCGGGTCCAGGCGCTGCCCGGGGTGACGCGTACCGGCGCCGTCGTCACGCTGCCGATCGGCGGCGACACCTTCTCGACCAGCTACCTGGTCGACGGGCGCCCCGCGCCGGCGCCCGGGCGCGAGTCTTCCACCGGCTGGCAGGTGGCATCCCCCGGCTACTTCGCGGCCATCGGCATGCGCGTCCTTTCCGGCCGCGGCATCAGCGACCGCGACACCGCCGGCGCTCAGGGGGTGGTCGTCGTCAACCAGACCCTGGCCCGGCAGGCGTGGCCGGACGGCGACCCTGTCGGCCGCCGCCTCCGCCTCAGCGCCGACGCCGAAGCGGCGCCGCTCACCGTGATTGGCGTCGTCAGCGACGTGCGCCACGGCGGCCCGGCCTCCCCGCCTCGGCCCGAGGTCTACCAGCCGCTGGCGCAGCGGCCGTTCCAGTCGATGGCCGTCGTGGTGCGGACGGCCGGGGATCCGCTGACGATCGTGCCGCAGGTCCGCGCCGAGGTGGCCGGTCTCGATCCCACGCTGGCGATTTCGCACGTCGGGTCGATGGACGAGCATGTCTCCCGGGCGCTGTCGCGGCCGCGGTTCATGTCGACGCTGACGACCATCTTCGGAGCGCTGGCGGCGGTGCTGGCGCTGGTGGGCATCTACGGCGTGATGGCCTGCTCGGTGGCCGAACGTAGCCGCGAGATCGCCATCCGCATCGCGGTCGGGGCGCCGGCGTCACGGGTCGTCCGGATGATCGTGCTCGAGGCAGCCGGTCTGGCGGCTGCGGGAGTGGCGGTGGGTCTGCCCGCGGCATGGGCCTCTTCACGCCTGCTGTCCGGCCTGCTGTTCGGCGTGACGGCCGGCGACCTGTCCACCTATGCCGCGGCGGCTGTCGGGCTGCTGGCGGTGGCGGTGGCGGCCGCGGTGGTGCCCGCACTGCGCGCCGGCCGCATCGACGGCGCCACGATGCTGCGATCGTAGCCGCATTTATAATTGTCCGGCACGGAGGCGCAGTAGCCGGATGAACCTGAAGTCGTTGTCAGCGGTGGCGTTCGGACTGATGATTGCCGGCATCGGCTGGCTGCTCCATCGCCAGGAGCTGCTGGCCGCGAGCCTCCCGGCGCGGCTCGTTCAGGTGCTCGCCGTGGTGCTGATGATCGGGGCGCGGATCACCTTCGGCTGGCGCAGCTTCCATGCCGCGGCCACCCCCACGGCCGGCGTCCTGGTCACGACCGGCCCCTATGCGCTGCTGCGCCATCCCATTTACGCCGCGATCCTGTATTTCACCTGGGCCGCGGCATTCGATTACCACAGCGCCCAGGCACTCGCGGCCGCGGCGCTGGTGACGACGGGGGCGGCGGTCCGCATGTATGCTGAAGAGACCCTGCTCGCGGGGATCTACCCGGAGTACGGCGCCTATCACGCGAGAACGGCGCGAGTCGTTCCGTTCATTCTCTGAAGGAGTACCACCATGTCCATCCGCCTTGGCGACGAAGCTCCCAATTTCAAGGCAGAGACCACTCAAGGCCCGGTTGATTTCCACCAGTGGAAGGGCAACGGCTGGGCCGTGCTGTTCTCACATCCCAAGGACTTCACCCCGGTGTGCACCACGGAGCTCGGCGCCGTGGCCGCGCTCAAGGGCGAGTTCGACCGCCGCAACACCAAGGTGATCGGCCTGAGCGTCGATCCGGTCGACTCGCACCTGAAGTGGGAAGAGGACATCAAGGACGTCACCGGCCACGCGGTCAACTTTCCGATGATTGCCGACCCGGACCGCAAGGTCGCCGACCTCTACGACATGATCCATCCCAACGCCAGCGACACCATGACGGTCCGCTCGGTCTTCATTGTCGGGCCGGACAATAAGGTCAAGCTGACGCTGACCTACCCGGCCAGCACCGGCCGGAACTTTCAGGAGCTGCTCCGCGTGATCGACTCGCTGCAGCTGACTTCTTCCCACTCCGTCGCCACGCCTGCCGACTGGAAGGACGGAGACGATGTGATTGTGGTGAACTCGATCAGCGACGAAGAGGCGAAGAAGAAGTTCCCGAAGGGGTTCACGGCCAAGAAGCCGTATCTGCGGGTGACGCCACAGCCGAACAAGTAGGGCCGCGGATCACACAGGCGGCCCGCGGGCCACGGTCAGCGACCGACGACACGGATTCCGGATCTG
>JAYTEJ010000372.1:0-3421 GCA_043735365.1 Acidobacteriota bacterium | reverse complement strand
TCGGACGTCGCCGCCGCCGCCTCGAGCATCATCGCGGCGATGTCCTCGCGCCCTCCGAGCGGCTGCAGCACCTCGTCGGCGAGGGTCTCCAGGAACTCGAGCTGCTCCGCGAACCCCAGCATCGCCCACGCCAGCCCGCGCGTCCAGGTGCTGAACGGCGAATACCCCTGCTGCGTGCTCGGGCCGCGATAGGTGCCATTGACGACATTGAAGAGGCTCTCGTGCGCGGTCCGTCCGCGGACGTCGTAGCCGTCGCGGCCGCGGCCGAAGTAGACGCTGTACTGCGCCGTGGCGCGGGCGTGCTGAACCAGCCGCTCGAGCAGGCTGACCCGCGCGTCCTGCTCTTCCATCAGACGCTGGCCGAGCAGGTGCCCGAGCGCCAGCGCCCGCAGCGACCGGATGGTGTCCACGAACAGCGAGTGCGGGCCGTTGAACGAGTGGATGAACCCGCCCCCTGGCAGCGTCGTCCAGCGCCGCGCCTGGACCGCGCCGCTGACCTTCAGCGCCAGTTCGTAGAACCTGAGTTCCCACTCGCCGGCCGGCGCCCGCCCCTCGCGCCCGAGACGCCACAGGTTGCCGTAGGTGCTGACGTTGTTGAAGCCGTGGTCGTGCACGCCGACATGGGTGAGATGCGGCGCCATGCGCTCGACCGTCCGCGAGCGCCCGAGCGCGAGAAACTCTTCGTCCGCGGTGGCGTCGAACTGGAGCAGCGCCGAGCCGAACTGGAACCCTTCGGTCCACTCGGTCCAGCCGCGCGCGCGGTAGCGTCCCTCGACGGTGAACACCGGCGCGCCATCGGACCGCTGCCACGACGCCTCGATCGACCGGATCTTCCCGGCCGACAGCTCGAACAGGTGATTCACGGCCGGGAGCAGGTCGGCAGGCGCACGGGTTGCGGTCGGCTGGATCATAAGCGGCGGCGCCGAAACAGGGGTAGGCGAATCATCGAAAGCGCACCATTATAGGCTGCGTGAACGTCCACCTCGTCGACGGCACCTACGAGCTCTTCCGCCACTACCACGCGCTGCCGGCCGCGACGCTGCCCGACGGCACCGAAGTCGCCGCCGTCCGCGGCGTCCTCGCGTCGCTGCTCGGCATGGTCAACCGCGGCGCCACGCACGTGGCGGTCGCCACCGACCACGTCATCGAATCGTTTCGCAACCGGCTCTGGTCCGGCTACAAGACCGGCGCCGGAGTGGAGCCGGATCTGCTCGCCCAGTTTCTGCTCCTCGAAGAAGCGGTCGCGGCCGCCGGCTTCGTCGTCTGGCCGATGATCGAGTATGAAGCGGACGACGCCCTGGCGGCCGCGGCGCGGACGGCGGCCGGCGATCCCGAAGTCGATCAGGTGATCATCTGCACGCCGGACAAGGATCTCGGCCAGGCGGTGGTGGGGACGCGGATCGTGCAGCTCAACCGCCGCACCGGGGTGGTGCTGGACGAGGCCGGAGTGATCGCCAAGTTCGGCGTGCCGCCGGTGTCGATGCCGGATTATCTGGCGCTCGTCGGCGACGCGGCGGACGGCTACCCGGGCCTGCCGGGATGGGGAGCGAAGTCGGCGGCGGCGGTGCTGGCCCGCTTCGGTCATATCGAGAACATTCCGGAAGACTCCCGCGACTGGCACGTCAACGCCGCGGCGGCCGGGACACTGGCGCGGACGCTGACAGGCAATCGGGAGCTGGCGCTGCTGTTCCGCACGCTTGCCACGCTGCGGACCGACATCCCGCTGTTCGCCTCGGTGGAGGAGCTGCGCTGGCGGGGACCCACCCCGGAGTTCGAGGCCTTCGGCAAGCGTCTCGACGCGGCGGTCACCGAGAAGAGTGGTGCCAGGCGGCCCCGGCGCTGACCGTCAGTGGATCTCCGGCTCCGCGATGGGAGCGGTGCCCTCGAGAAAGTCGAAGTCGCAGCCGCGGTCGGCCTGGGTAACGTGCGCCGCGTACATACGGCCGAAGCCTCGCGGATACTGCACCTCCCGCGGCGTCCACTCGGCCCGCCTTCGGGCGAGCTCCTCGTCGCCGACCCGCAGCGTCAGCCGCCTCGCCGGCACGTCGAGCTCGATGACGTCGCCGTCGCGGACCAGGGCCAGCGGCCCGCCGACGAACGACTCCGGCGCCACGTGCAGGATGCAAGTGCCGTAGCTGGTGCCGCTCATCCGCGCGTCGGAGATCCGCACCATGTCTCGCACCCCCTGCGCGAGCAGCTTCTTCGGGATCGGCAGCATCCCCCATTCGGGCATCCCGGGCGCGCCGAGCGGGCCCGCGTCCTGCAGCACCAGCACCGAGTCGGCGGTCACCGGCAGCGCCGGATCGTCGATCCGCGCCTCGAGATCGTTGTAGTTGTGGAAGACCACCGCCGGTCCGGCATGGCGCAGCAGGCGCGGCTCCGCCGCGGTGTGCTTGATGACGGCGCCGTCCGGCGCCAGGTTGCCGCGCAGCACCGCCACGCCCCCTTCCGGCCCGACCGGATGCGCCCGGGTGGCGATGACATCGTCATTGCACACGACCGCGTCGGCCAGATTCTCGCCGAGCGTCAGGCCGTTGACCGTCAGGCACCCGGTGTGGAGGCAGTCGCGCAGCCGATTCAGCAGCCCGCGCAGACCGCCGGCGTAATAGAAATCCTCCATCAGGAACTGGCCCGATGGGCGGATGTTGGCCATGAACGGCGTGCGCCGTGAAATCGCGTCGAAGCGGTCGAGATCGAGCAGCGCCCCAGCGCGGCCGGCCATGGCGATCAGGTGGATGATGGCGTTGGTCGATCCGCCAAGCGCCATCGCCGCGGTCACGGCATTCTCGAAGGCCTCGGTGGTCAGGATCTCGCGCGGCGTCAGCTGCTCCCAGACCATGTCGACGATGCGGCGGCCGCTGGCGGTGGCCATGCGGGAATGAGCGGAGTCGGCCGCGGGAATCGAAGAGGCGCCAGGCAGCGTCAGCCCGAGCGCGTCAACCGCGGCCGCCATCGTCGAGGCGGTGCCCATCGTCATGCAGGTGCCGAAGGAGCGGGCGATGCCGTCCTCCATTTCGCGCCACGAGCATTCGTCGAGCGTGCCGGCGCGGCGCTCCGCCCAGTATTTCCAGACGTCGCTGCCCGAGCCGAGCACCTGGCCGCGCCAGTTGCCGTGCAGCATCGGACCGGCTGGCACCAGCAGGGTGGGATAGTTCGCGCTGGTGGCGCCCATGACCAGCGCCGGTACTGTCTTGTCGCAGCCCGCCATCAGGATGACGCCGTCGGCCGGGTACGAGCGCAGCGCCTCCTCCGCTTCCATCGCCAGCAGGTTGCGGTAGAGCATCGTGCTCGGCTTCATCAATGTTTCGCCGAGCGTGAGTACCGGGATCTCCATCGGGAAGCCGCCGGCCTGCCAGACGCCGCGCTTGATCTCTTCGGCGCGGTTGCGGAAGTGGGCGTGGCAGGGGTTGGCGTCGCTCCA
>JAYTEJ010000371.1:0-4536 GCA_043735365.1 Acidobacteriota bacterium | reverse complement strand
TGCTTCGAGATCAGGAATAGGCCGCGGCGGCCGGCAGGCCATGCAGTCCGGCTCGATCCGGTACGTCGCGCCGGCCTGGTCCCACCCCTCCTGCTCGCGGACGTAGCAAGCCGGGATGCATCGCCGGCCGAATGCAAACGAACTTGTGGGACGCGACAGTGGTTTGTTGCCGAGCCGCCGCTGTTCGACGAGGTCCTGCCGGCCCAGGCGCCGCGATGAGGCGGCGGCGGCCCGGAAGTTGATCGACCCGGACGATTGGGTCAGAATCCCCGTGTGCCCGCCGCTCCGATCATCTGCATCCACGCCCGAGGAGCGTCAATGACAAGCCTGAAGGCCGGCGCACTGCTGGCCCTGACCCTGCACGCCGCGGCCGCCGCGGCGCAGACGACGCCGGCCGCCGCCCGGCCGAACATCATTTACATCATGACCGACGACCACGCGGCGCATGCCATCGGCGCCTACGGGTCGCGCGTCAACAAGACGCCGAACATCGACCGCCTGGCGCGCGAGGGGGCGCTGCTCACCAACGTCTTCGCGACCAACTCCATCTGCACGCCAAGCCGGGCAACGATCCTGACCGGTCAGTACTCCCACCTGAACGGCGTCACGGTCTTCAACCGCTTCGACAGCTCGCGCATGACGGCGCCGCGGCTGCTTCAGCAAGGGGGCTACTACACCGGGATGATCGGCAAGTGGCACCTGGGGAGCGATCCCGCCGGCTTCGACCGCTGGGAGATTTTGCCCGGGCAGGGCGCCTACCATGACCCGGTCTTCTACACCGCCTCGAGCCAGAAGACCTATACGGGCCGCTATGCCACCGACGTCATCACCGATCTCGCGGTTGAATTTCTCGAGACGCGCCCGCGCGACAAGCCGTTCTTCCTGATGATGCACCACAAGGCGCCGCACCGGCCGTGGGAGCCGGACGCCGCGCACGCCGCGCAGTTCGCCGGCCGGCGCATCCCGGAGCCGACCACCCTCCATGACACCTACGAGACGCGCACCGACGCGCTTCACGAGAACCAGCAGCGTGTCGCCGCGGATCTGACCAATCGCGATCTCAAGCTGACGCCCCCGACCGGTCTCGCCGGGCAGGACCTGGCGAAGTGGAACCAGACCAGGCCCGACTCGGTGCCAATCGTCCGCAACGGCAAGACCATCACCCTTACCGGGCCGGCGCTCGCGGCGTGGAAGTATCAGCGCTACATGCAGGACTACCTCGCCACGGTGCAGGCGGTGGACGACAGCGTTGGCCGGATCCTGACGTATCTCGACAACGCCGGCCTCGCGAAGAACACCATCGTCATCTACACCAGCGACCAGGGGTTCTTCCTCGGCGAGCACGGGCTGTTCGACAAGCGCTTCATGTACGAGGAGTCGATCCGGATGCCCTTTCTCGTCCGCTGGCCTGCCGGCATCGCCCCAAATAGGCGCAGCGATGCGATGGCGCTCAACGTCGACTTCGCACCAACCTTCCTCGACGCCGCCGGCCTGCCGCCCTCGCCGGCGATGCAGGGGCGCAGCCTCCTGCCGGTGCTTCGCGGCAGAACGCCCACCGACTGGCGGACGTCGATGTACTACCGCTACTACCACGATCCCGGCGACCACAACACCCGGGCGCATTACGGCGTGCGCACCCGTACCCACAAGCTGATTTACTTCTGGAAGAAGGATCAGTGGGAGCTCTTCGACCTGGTTCGCGATCCGCACGAGCTCCGCAATCTCTACGGCCGGCCGGGACAGGAAGCGCTGACGGCGACGCTGAAGGCGGAGCTGGCCAGACTGAAAAAAGAAGTTCGCGACGACGACCAGCTCGCGGATGAGCAGCTGCCAAACGGCGTCGATGGACCGGTGGCGAAGCTGCGGGGGAAATAGGAACCGATGATTCCAGCTCAGGAAGCGCTCGAACGACTCAAAGAAGGCAACCGGCGGTTCGTGTCCGAAGTCCGCCGCGGC
Source organism: Acidobacteriota bacterium (assembly GCA_043735365.1). GTDB lineage: Bacteria > Acidobacteriota > Vicinamibacteria > Vicinamibacterales > 2-12-FULL-66-21 > JALZOC01. The sequence continues at coordinate 2,580 of JAYTEJ010000371.1, read as the reverse complement.
GACGCGCTCATGAACCAGGCCCGAAGGACCGAGGTGGCGGCCGGCCAGGAGCCGTTCGCGATCATCCTCGGATGCTCCGACTCGCGGGTTCCCGCCGAGATCATCTTCGATCGCGGCCTGGGCGATCTGTTCGTCATCCGCGTCGCCGGCAATATCGTCGCGCCGTCGCAGGTCGGCAGCGTCGAGTTCTCCGCCGCACGATACGGCACCCGCCTGGTGGTGGTGCTGGGACATTCACAATGCGGCGCGATCCTGGCGACACTCGAGGAACTGCAGCAGCCGGACGCGAACCAGTCCCGCAACCTGCGCTCGATCGTCGACCGGGTCAGGCCGTCGGTCGAAAGCCTGCTGCGCACCGGCCTGAAGGACGATCCGGAGGCGCTGGTGCGCGAGGCGGTGCGCGCCAACGTGCGGGCGTCCGCCAATCACCTGCGGCACGGGTCCGAGGTGCTCGAATCGCTGATCCACAAGGATGGGCTGATGGTCGTTGGCGCCGAGTATTCGCTCGAAACCGGCGTCGTCGAATTCTTCGACGGCGTCGCGGCGTCCGGCGATCTGCCGTCAAGGCCCGAATGACCGAGGAGATCGTATTGAACGGGCTCAACTGGGGCTGGATTGCGCTGATGGTGCTGGCGCCGCCGGTCGTCAGCCTGCTCGCGGCGTGGCCGTTCTGGCGCAAGGGGGGCATGATCTTCGGCAATATCGTCGGCACGGCGATCATTTTCGGCACGTCCTTCTCGCTGATCATGCGCGAGTACGTCGAGCTGGACCGCGCCACCCAGGCGTGTCTGGATGCGGGGGGAGACCTCTGTTTTCCTGTCCCTGGCGCCTTCGAGCGGTTCGCGGTCTATGCGTTTCTGGGCCTCGTCGAAGTGTTCGCGCTGTTTGGACTGAGCCTGGTGGCCGAGCGGCGGATGCGCGACCGCGACTATTCCCCGGAATGGCGGTGACCGCCGGCGAGACCTGGCCCCGTACATTGCCGACTCCCGCGCGCTGCAACTCGTGCTCCTCGGTGGGCATACGGGCGCCGAGGTGGAGGGGCACGACTGGGAGTATCTGCTGACCACCCTCGGGTGGATGCAGCATGACCGGACGCTGGGCATGGCGGCCCACCGTGTCGGCCTGATGGTCATGGCCGCGGCGCTCGTCTGGGGGGCGCTGTGCCTGGCGCGCCCCGGCCAGCGGACGGCCGCGACGGAACCAGTAGGTTTCGCTACTTCGATTCCGGCTGATCGTAGCCGGCGAGTCTCCGGATCCAGACGTTGCGGTAGTGCACGGGGTGCGCGTGGTCCTGGAGCGTCAGCGGCAGCTCGGCGTCGTGGGCGGCGTAGGCGTGGACGGTCCGGGTGGCGGAGGTCGGCCCCATGATCGGGCGGCGGTGCTGGACGAGCACGCCGTTCCAGATGACCGTCGCGTAGGCAGGTGAGACGAGCAGCGGGCCGTTGAACTTCGGCGCTTCGAAGACGATGTCGTAGGTCTGCCATTCGCCGGGCTTGCGCGCGGCGTTGACGAGCGGCGGATACTCGCCGTAGATGGACGCCGCCTGGCCGTCGGCGTAGGTGACGTTCTCGAACGAATCGAGCACCTGGATTTCGTAGCGGCCCATGAAGATCACGCCGCTGTTGCCGCGATCCTGGCTCGCACCGCGGCCGGGGTTGGGGGTCGCGAACTCGACGTGGAGCTGGACGTCGCCGAACTTGTCGCGGGTCATCATCGAGCCGCTGCCGGCGCCGGTCTCGAAATAGCCGTCGCGCACCGGCCAGGTCGAGTCCACCAGCTGCCCGCTCTTCATCTGACCCCACTTCGACAGATCTTTGCCATCGAACAGCACGATCGCGTCGGAGGGCGGCGCCCCCGGCGTGGCCCCCGGCGTCACCACCCGCGGATGGGGGCGCGCGGCGTCGTGAATGCGCCAGGGCGTGCCGGGAATCTCGGCGAGCGCGGTGAAGCCGATGATGGCGCCGCGTTCGTCGCGGACCGGCCCGTCGGCCGCAGCCCGCGCCGCTGCCGCCTCGGCCGTGGCCGGCTGTGCCGGCGCGGGCCGGGTCTGCCCCTGCGAGGTCTGAGCCTGGGTGGAAGCTGAAGGCGGTGTCCCCTGCGCCATCACGGCGGTGCACCCGGCCGCGATGATCGCGGCGCGGATGCCGGAGACCACGGCGCCGCGGCGGTAGCTGGTTCGCAAAATCATCGTCGCTCTCCTGGAGGATGTCGTCTCCGACTGCACGCGGCCGGGATGATATCACCCGCGGGGCGGAGGCCGGCGGTGCGGCCGGCCGTCAGCGATGCGCGCGGCGGCTGCCGCGGGAATGCGTTCCTGGGGATGGCCCGGCATTTTTCGCCGCTCGTCTCCTCGGATACACTCTCGCCGGACGGCGGGGCGGAGCGGGTTCAGTTGATTCAGGAGGAGGCGGGCATGGAGTCGAGACGACGCGACCGGCGGGGATTTCTGCAGGGCGTACTCAGCGCCGGGGCGCTGGCGGCGGGTGTTCCAGCGCAGGCGCAGCCGCGCCCGGGCAGCGCCCAGCCGCGTCCTGGCGGCGACCTGCCGTTCCTCCCGCAGTACGCGCGGGCGCAGTCCTA
>JAYTEJ010000370.1:0-1866 GCA_043735365.1 Acidobacteriota bacterium | reverse complement strand
CCGATTTCCTCAAGGGGGACGCCGAGGACGTGTCGATTGACAGCGACGGCCGGCTGTTCCTCGGCCCCTCTCCCTCGCTGGTCGCCGAAACCTCGGCCCCCTTCATCTGGACCGCGATCCTCGGCGCCGACGGCACGCTCTGGGCCGGCACCGGCAACGAAGGCCTGGTGCTGCGGGTCGGCCGCGACGGCAAGCTCTCGACCTTCTTCGACGCGCCCGAGCTCGAGGTCCACGCGCTCGCCGCCGCCCCCAGGGGCGGCCTCTACGTCGGCACCTCGCCCGACGGGCGGATCTACCAGGTCAGCGCCGACGGCACCTCGCGCGTCTTTTACGACCCCGGCGACAAGTACATCTGGGCGCTGGCGGTGGACGGCTCGGGCAACGTCTTCGCGGCAACCGGCGACAAGGGCATCATCTACAAGATCGCCCCCGACGGCACCGGCGCCCCCTTCTACCGCACCAACGCCGGCAATGTCGTCTCGCTCGCCTTCACCAAGAGCGGCGACCTGATTGCCGGCACCGAGTCCCCCGGACGGGTGTTCCGCATCGATGCCGCCGGCAAGGCCTTCGTGCTGCTCGATTCGCCGTTCCGGGAGATCCACGCCGTTCGGCTCGCAGACGACGGGACGATCTATGCGGTGGCGGTCAACGGCACGCAGGGGGGCGACAGCCGGGCGACCGATCCGCTGCCGGCGCCCGAGTCCACGCGTCAGCCGGTCGCCTCGGTCTCGACCGAGATCACGGCGATTACCGCGGTGGACAATTCCGCGGGTAGCGCCACCCCGACGCTCGCCTCGAGCCGCCCGGCGCGCAAGACCGGCCGCGGCGCGATCTACCGCATCAAGCCCGACGGCATGTGGGATCTGATGTGGGACTCAGGCGACGACTCTCCCTACGACATCGTCATCGAGCCGTCCGGCAGCCTGCTGGTCGGGACCGGGACGGAGGGGAAGATCTTCCGCGTCAGCGGCGAGCCGGCGCGCGCGACGCTGCTGGCTCGGGCGTCCGCCCGCCAGGTGACCTCGCTGCTGCGCGAGCCCGACGGACGGATCATCGGCGCGGCGAGCAATCCCGGCAAGCTCTTCGCGCTGACGCCGGCGGCGGCGCGCCGAGGTACGTTCGAGTCGGACGTTCGCGATGCCGGTACGGTCGCGAGCTGGGGGGTGATTCGCTGGCGCGCGTCCGGCAGCCCCACCGGCGTGACTCTCTTCACCCGCACCGGCAACACCGCCACACCGGACGAAACCTGGAGCGTGTGGTCCCCTGGCTACACCACCGCCGGCGGCGAGCAGATCGTCAGTCCGTCGTCGCGCTATCTCCAGTGGCGGGCGGTCCTCGCCTCGGCCAGCGGCACCGGTCCCGTTCTGACCTCGGTCACGACCGCCTATCTGCCGCGGAACCTGCGGCCCGAAGTCTCCACCATCACCGTGCATCCCCCGGGCGTGGTCTTCCAGCGGCCCTTCTCGACCGGCGAAACCGAGCTTGCCGGCTTCGACGATGCCGCGGCGGACGCGCGCTTCGCCGCGCAGGCGGCGGCCAATGCGACCCCGGGCCAGACGGGTCCGGCGCCGGCGCTCGGGCGGCGGATCTACCAGAAGGGGCTACAGACGTTCGTGTGGAAGGCAGACGACGAGAACGACGATCGACTCCAGTACGACATCCTCTACCGGCGTGAGGGGGAGACGACCTGGAAGCTGCTCCACAAGGACCTCTCGGATCCGATTTACGTCTGGGACACGACCTCGGTCCCCGACGGCACCTATTTCGTGAAGGTGGCGGCATCCGACGCGCTGTCGAATTCCCCTGGCGCCGCGCTGGTCGGCGAGCTCGAGAGCGTCAGCTTCGACATCGACAACACCGCGCCGC
>JAYTEJ010000369.1:0-3863 GCA_043735365.1 Acidobacteriota bacterium | reverse complement strand
CGCGCGGCAACGGCGATCCGTCGCTGACCCTGTTCGGCGAGGAGATCACGCCGAACGCCCACGCGCTGGCCCGCGAGTTCACGCTCTTCGACAACTTCTACGTCGACGCCGAAGTCAGTTACGACGGCCATGCCTTCTCGATGGGCGCCTACGCGACCGACGTCGCGGAGAAACTGTGGCCGACCAACTACGGCGGCCGCGGCACGCCGTACCTGAGCGAGGGGGGCTTCAAGCTCCGCGATCAATACGGCAACTTCTCGGCGCCGCCGCTCGGGTATCTCTGGGATTTCGCCAAGCGCGCCAATGTCAGCGTCCGCAGCTACGGCGAGTTCGCCGCCTGGGCGCGGAAGGGCGGGGAGGTGCATGCCACCGTTCCCGGCCTCGAAGGGCTGGTCCATCCCTCCTACCCGCCGTTCGAGCTCTCGATCCCCGACGTCGACCGGGCCGCCATCTGGCTCGAGGAGTTCCGCGCCTTCGAGCAGAACGGCAACCTGCCGCGCCTCTCCATCATCCGTCTGGGCAACGACCACACCAGCGGGACGTCTCCCGGAACGCGGACGCCGCGGGCGATGGTGGCCGACAACGACGTCGCCCTCGGCCGCATCATCGAAGCCATCTCGCACAGCCGCTACTGGAAGGAATCGGCGATTTTCGTGCTGGAAGACGACGCCCAGAACGGGCCGGACCACATCGACGCCCACCGCTCGGTGCTGCTCAGCGTCAGTCCGTTCTCGCGGCGGCGCAGCGTCGACAGCACGCTCTACACCACCTCGGGGGTGCTGCGGACGATCGAGCTGATTCTCGGCCTGCCGCCGATGAGCCAGTACGACGCCGCGGCGCGTCCGATGTACAACGCTTTTCAGCCGGGCACGGACCTGGCGCCGTTTGCGGCGCTGCCGGCGCGGATTGCGCTCGACGAGCGCAACGACTGGAACTCGCCGGGGGCGGCGGCCTCGCGGCAGATGAACATGCGCGACGCGGACCGGGCGCCGGAGCTGGCGCTCAACGAAATCCTGTGGCAGTCGGTGCACGGCGCGGGCGCGGTGATGCCGCCGCCGCGGCGCGCCGGGTTCATCCGCCCGGCTCCTGGCGGCGACGCCGCCGAGGACGACGACGACGCCGGGGACGCCGTGGAACAGGCGCGCGATCGCCGGTGAAGATCCGTGTTCGCACCGCACGCCCCGACGATCAGCCGTTCGTCCTGAAGACCGCGGAGCGGCTCTCGGCCTTCGGCCCGCCGCCGTGGCGGCAGCCGGCAGACGTCGTCGAGGGGGAGGTGCGTACCCTGCGCGAGTTCTTCGACATGCCCGACCCGTCCTCGACGCTGCTGATTGCCGAGGCGGCCGACGGCGCGCCCCTGGGCTTCGCGCTGCTCGAGGAGGCGCGCGACTACTTCACCCACGACTGGCACGGGCACCTGGGGATCCTGGCGGTTGCCGACGCGGCGGAAGGGCAGGGGGCCGGGGGGGCGCTGATCCACGCGGCCGAGGCCTGGGCCCGCCGGCGGCGCTATCCACTGCTGACCCTGAACGTCTTCGAGGCCAACCGGCACGCCCGCGACGTCTACGAGCACGCCGGCTTCCGCCCCGACACCATCCGCTACATCAAGACCCTCTAGAGCTCGCTACCGCGGCTTGCCCATGAACTTCAGCAGCTCGCTGTCGGTGCCGAGGATGAACACCGTCTTCAGGTCCATGGTGCGCTCGTAGGTCTCGAGCGACTTGGTGAAGGCGTAGAAGTCGGGGTCTCGGCCGTGGGCCTCGGCGTAGATGTTGGTGGCCTCGGCGTCGGCCTTGCCGCGCAGCTCCTCGGCGGAGCGATAGGCCTCGGACTGAATCCGCTTCAGCTCGCGCTCGCGCTCGCCGCGGATCCGCGCCGCCTCGCCTTCACCCTCCGAGCGGAACAGCTCGGCGACGCGGTTGCGCTCGGCGATCATCCGCGCAAAGACATCCTTCTGCACCTGCTCGACGTAGTTCAGCCGCTTCAGCCGCAGGTCGAGCAGCTCGATGCCGAGGTTGGCCATCCGCGACGAGGCGCGCTCGAGGATCTCGTGCTCGATGGCGGCGCGGCCCTTCTGGATCTGTTCGAGGATGGCGCTCTCCTCGTCCGACTCGATCGCCACCTCGGCGCGGGTGCGGTTGGTGTTGCGCACCAGCTCGATGAGGTTGTAGCGGGCGACCGAATTGCGGGTCTCGCCGTCGAGGATGTCGTCGAGGCGCGACTGCGCGCCGCGCTCGTCGCGCAGCCGCTGGAAGAACTTCAAAGGGTCGACGATCCGCCAGCGCGCGTAGGTGTCCACCCAGATGAAGCGCTTGTCCTTGGTCGGGACCTGATTGGGGCTGCCGTCCCATTCCAGGAACCGCTTGTCGAAATAGTTGGCATTCTGGATGAATGGCACCTTCAGGTGGAGGCCGGGGCTGGTCACCGGCTCGCCGATGGGGTCGCCGAACTGGGTGACGATCACCTGGGAGCTTTCGCTGACCTGGTAGTAGGCGCTGTTGATCAGCACCAGCACCGCCAGCGCCGCCACCAGCCTGACCGTGGTAGCGCGGCTCACTGCGCACCTCCCGGCCGGGGCTCGCCCATCAACTGCTGCAGCGGCAGCAGCGGCAGGATGCCTTTGGCGTCCTTGTCGAGAAAGATCTTGCCGCCGAGATTGGGCAGCACCCGGCCCATGGTTTCGAGGTACATCCGCCGCCGGGTCACTTCAGGCGCCTTGCGATACGAATCGTAGACCGACTTGAAGCGGGCGCTGTCGCCCTGGGCGCGATTGACGCGGTCGAGGGCGTAGCCCTGGGCCTGGAGAATCGCCTGCTCGGCTTCTCCCTTGGCGCGCGGCACGACCTTGTTGTACTCGGCCCGCGCCTCGTTGATCAGCCGGTCGCGCTGCTGCTGCGCCTGGTTGACCGCGTCCCACGACGGCTTGACCGGATTGGGCGGATTGACGTCCTGGAGCACGACCTGGTCGAGCGTGATCCCGAGCTCGTACTGCTTGGCCATCGCCTGGAGCTCGGTCTCGACCCGGGTCTCGATCTCCTGCCGGCCGACCGTCAGGACCTCGGTGACCGTCCGGTCGCCGACCACCTGCCGCATCACCGCCTCGTTCATCGCCCGGAAGGTCGCCTCGGGATTGCGGACCTTGAACAGGAACTGGTACGGATCGGAGACGCGGTACTGCACGATCCATTCGACAATCGCGACGTTGAGGTCGCCGGTGAGCATCATCGATTCGTCGTTGTAGTTGCCGCGGGAGTACTCCGTCCGCACCCCCGGCTCCACGGTGCGGAAGCCGAACTCCTGCTTCAACTGGCGCTGCACCGGCACCTTGAGCACCTCTTCGGCGAAGGGCGACTTGAGGTGGAGGCCGGGCTCGGTCGTGCGCACGTAGCGCCCGAAGCGCAGCACCACGCCGACCGACTCCGGCGGCACCTGGTAGAAGGTCGTCATCAGGATCAGCAGGACGAGGAAGCCAACCGCGACGATGCGCAGCACCGGGCCGCTGGGGGCGCGGAACTCCGGCAGCCGCGGCATGCGCGGCGTGTGCCTGCCCCACTGATTGGGGTCGAAGAGGTCATGGTCGTCGTTCATATGGCCCGACCTTACCAGAGCTGGGCGGGTGGCGCGGCAGAGATTTGCACCAGCGCGTCGGCCTCGATGCCGGCCGCGAGGATGGCGTCCGTCAGGCCGGCGGGCAGCGGGGCCTGGATGTCGAGCAGGACGCGGGTCGCCGGATGGGTGAGCCGCACGCGCCAGGCGTGGAGCGCGTGCCCGGACAGGCGCCCGAGCGCTGCGGCCAGCGGGGCTGACGGATCGCCGCGCCGACGGACCATGCCATAGACCGCGTCGCCCGCCACGGGCCAGCC
>JAYTEJ010000368.1:0-6962 GCA_043735365.1 Acidobacteriota bacterium | reverse complement strand
AAGCTGCTGCGCTTTCTCGAAGCCTCCGAGATCCACCCGCTTGGCGAACCGCACCCCCTCAAAATCGACGTCCGGGTCGTCGCCGCCACCAACGCCAGGCTGGAACAGCTGGTCGCCGACGGACGGCTGCGCGAGGATCTCTTCTACCGCCTCAACGTGATCCGCCTGCGGCTGCCGCCGCTGCGGGAGCGGCGCGAGGAAATCCCGCCGCTGGTCGAACACTACCTGCGGAAATACGGGGACGAACTGAAGAAGGGGCGGCCGACGCTCAGCGACGAAACACTCGAGTACCTGCTGCTCTACGGCTGGCCCGGCAACCTCCGCCAGCTCGCCAACGAAGTGCGGCGCATGGTCGCCCTGGCAGGCGGCGCCGATGCCACGCTGACGCCGGCGATGCTCTCCCCCGAGATCCAGGCCTCGCGCCGGACCATTCCCGCGCCCAAGGGATCCGAGGGCGATCCGGGCCTGCACATCGGCCTGCATCAGCCGCTGCCGGCGGCCGTGGAGATGCTGGAACAGGCGATGGTCCGCCGCGCCCTGGATCGCAGCCACGGGCGGGTCGAGGATGCGGCGAAGCTGCTCGGGATCTCCCGGAAGGGTCTCTTCCTGAAACGCCGGCGCTGGGGCTTCGGCCCGCCGTCCTGACTCAGCCCTCGCCGAGCGCGCGCTTCGCCTGGCGGTTGTGCCGCATGATGTGCGCCGTCGCCCACTCGCCAATCTGAAAGACGCTGATCGCGCCGACGATGGGGTGGACGACGCCCATGCGATCGCCGCGCTCGGCGGTCAGCGATGCCAGCGCCGTCACCATCCGGTCGCCCGAGGCCTCGAGCGCCGCCACCGCCTCCGCAGAGCGCACCGCGCCCGGCGGCAGCACCGCCGCCGGCGCCTCCAGCCGATCGGGAATCGCCGCGGCGACGTCCGTCCAGGTCCGTTCCCGAAACCCCTCCGCGAGCGGCTTCGCCGCCGGAATGTCCCCGGAGATCATGCCCGCGAACCTCGTCGTCACGGCTGCCACGTGCCAGCCGATCTGCGCCGCGGACCAGGCCCCCTCGACCGACTGCTCCGCCGCCGCCGGCTCGGCCCCGCGCAGCCGCGCGATCAGCCGCTGGTTCGCCTCGGTAAAGGCGCGCTGGACGTCCGCGGCGCGCGACGCCTGCGGCATCTGACTGGACATCGGCATCCCCTTACATCCGTCCGGTTGAAACAGGCGACCCCGCTAGCTGCGCCGGCCGCTGAAGAACGACGGCACCGGCAGGTCGCGCATGGTGTGCAGGCCCGGGGTTGCCTCGAGGATCTTCGGCAGCGAATTCACGACAATCGCCGCGGTGGCGATGTCGCCATGCACCCCGCCGTCGATCTTCATGCGCAGCGCCGGCGATCCGGTTATCTCGACCGCGTCGAACGACTCCGGCGCGCCCAGATACGCCTCCATGTGCAGCGTGATCACCGGCACGCCGTCCCGATGGCCCACGCCGTCCTGCACCAGACCGCAGACGAAGCCCGGATCCACCGCCAGGAACTCGCTCGCCACCGTCTCGACCGCCATCTTCGGCTCGATGGTGTCCGTGATCCGATCGAGCTTCCAGCCGAGCGCGTCGGCAATCATCGAGATTGATTCAGCCAGCCCGACATGACGGACGCTGCCGTCGTCCACCTTCCGCTGGAACTGCTCGCGCGTCAGGCCGGCGCCGATCTTCTGCTGGAACGGCAGCCGGCGGATCCGGGCGTCCTGGATCCGATCGACCCGGATCGCCTCGACCCGCTCGCAGACGCCGGTCAGGGTGATCGGCAGCGCATCCATCGCGAAGCCGGGATTGACGCCCGTACCGAGCACCGCCACGCGCGCCTTTTTGGCCAGTGCGTGAATCACCCGGGCATACTTCAGGTTGCCGCGCGTCGGATAGGCCAGCTCCTCGGTCGTGGAAACGATGGGGACCCGAAGCTTGAGGATCTCCTCCACCTGCGGCAGGACCTGCCGGAGCCCCGAGCTGGTACAGAGCACGACCACGTCCGGGGCGGCAGCCTTGATGGCCTTGCGGACATCGCCCGACACCGTGACCCGCAGCGAACGCCCGACCCCGGCCACTTCCCCCAGATCGCGCCCGACCTTGGCCGGATCAATGTCCGCCGCGCCGACGATGCGGAACCCCCTGCGGGCGGCAATCTGGCGGACGACGCCCGCCCCAATCGGCCCGAGCCCCACGTGCATGACCCTGATCGGGCCGTTCTTCACTGCCATCTGCTCACTCCTCGCGCTATGATTCCGCGCTGAATTATACCCGCGCGGCACGGCTCGCCGCCGGAAGCGCCCGGAGTTCTGGTGTAGGATTGGCGCGTGCTCGCGCGCTGCGCTGTGGTGGTGGCCCTGTTGATCCTCGGCGGCACGGCGCTTCCGGCGCAGCCCCCCGCCCGCGGATCGGCGCCTCCGCCTGCCGCCGCGGCCCCCGCCGCCTCCCCGCCGCTGTCCCCGCGCAACGCCAGCTACGCCATCTCCGCCAGGCTCGATCCCGGCAGCCGCACCCTCACCGGCGACGAGCTGCTGACCTGGCGAAACACGTCGCGGCGGCCGGCCGACACGCTGCAGTTCCACCTCTACTACAACGCCTGGCGCAACACCCGGTCGACCTGGATGCGGGAACGGGTCCGCCTGAATCCGGCGCTGGCGACGCGGCCGGAAGGGGACTGGAGCTGGATCGACCTCACCAGCCTTCGCGTCATTCCCAGGGGCGGCACGCCAGCCGACCTGCTTACACGCGCCAGGTTCATCGCACCAGACGACGGCAACGCCGACGACCGCACCGTGCTTGAAGTCCCGCTCGACCGGCCGGTGGCGCCGGGGGAAACGATCAACGTCCAGATCGGCTGGTCCTCCCGCGTCCCCCGGACCTTCGCCCGCACCGGCGTCGTCGGCGACTTCTACTTCCTGGCGCAATGGTTTCCGAAGATCGGCGTCCTCGAGGACGGCGGCTGGAACACGCACCAGTTCCACTCGGCGACGGAGTTCTTTGCCGACTTCGGCAGCTACGACGTCCGCTTGACGGTGCCGAAAGGCTGGACCGTCGGCGCGACCGGCCTCGAGCGGGAGCGCCGCGACGAGGCCGACGGCACCACCACCCATCGCTACGCGCAGGACGACGTCCACGACTTCGCCTGGACGGCCAGCCCGCGGCTGCTCGTGCGGACCGCGACCCTGGAGCAGTCCGGCCGCCCCGCGGTCTCGCTGCGGCTGCTGCTGCAGCCCGAGCACGCCGGCCAGGCGGATCGGCACATCGAGGCGGCGCGCGCGACACTGACGCGCTACGGCAACTGGTTCGGCCCCTACCCGTACAGCCATCTCACCATCGTCGATCCCGCGTGGCAGAGCGGCGCCGGAGGGATGGAGTACCCGACGCTCATCACCGCCGGATCGCGGTGGCTGGCGCCCCGCGACTCGACCACGCCCGAGAGCGTCGTCGTCCACGAGACCGGGCATCAGTTTTTTTACGGGGTGGTGGCCTCGAACGAATTCGAGGACGGCTGGATGGACGAAGGCATCAATACCTACGCGCAGGGGCGGGTGATCGAAGAGGCGTATCAGCCGAATTACTACACCAAACGGTATTTCGGCGGCTTCGTGCCCTGGGTCTTCCGCGACTTCCCACTGCAGCGCTTCGGCGACCGGATGGCCGGGTACCGCGCCGCGGCGCGGAACGACGTGCCCTCGACCCCCACCTGGCGGTATTCGCCGCTGACGGCGGCGGCGATGACCTACAGCAAGACCGCCCTGTGGATGCAGACGCTGGAGCGGCTGATCGGATGGCCGGCGATGCAGCGGGTGATGTCGACCTACTATTCGCGCTGGGCGTTCCGCCATCCGAAGCCGGACGATTTCTTCGCGATCGTCAACGAGGTCAGCGGCCAGGACCTGACCTGGTTCTTCGATCAGGTCTACCGCGGATCCGGGGTCTTCGACTACGCCGTGCAGTCGATCCGCAGCGATCGCGAGAGCGTGCGCGGCTACGTCGGCGAAGGGGGCTCGCGTACTTTCGCCTCGGGCCAGAACGGCGACGGCTATGTCTCGACCGTGATCGTGGCGCGGCGCGGCGAGGGGATCTTTCCGGTCGACGTGCGCCTGGTGCTCGAGGGCGGCGAGGAGGTCCGCTGGCACTGGGACGGCCGCGACCGCTGGAAGCAGTTCCAGGTCGTCAAGCCGGCGCGCGCGGTATCGGCGGAAGTCGACCCAGACCGCGTCCTGGTGCTCGACATCAACACCACCAACAACTCGGCATCGCTCGCCCCGCGAGCGGAGGCGGCGGCGCGGAAGTGGTCGCTGGCGTGGATGATCTGGCTGCAGGATCACCTGATGACCTACGGGTTCTTCGTCTGATGCGCGCCACCGAGGCCTTTCGCGACGGCGTCCGGCGGGTGAACGGTGCGCCGGTGCTGCTGGCCGGACTCCTGGCGCTCACCCTGGCGGTTGGGCTGCCACTCTCCTGGCTGATCCGCGACCTGCTCGCGACCCATCTCGGGTCCAGCATGGCGGCGGCGCCGGCGGCATCGGGCATCAACTACGAATGGTGGCAGGAGTTCCTCGCGCAGGCGTCGGGCCTGGGCCGGACGTTCGTGCCGTCGATTGCCGGCTTCGGTGCGGTGCTCGACAACCTCCAGGGCGTGGCGGACGACCTGCCGCTGGTCTCGGCGCTCGCGGTGGTGACCGCAGTCTGGCTGATCGTGTGGTCGTTCCTGAGCGGGGGCATCCTCGACCGGCTCGCCCGAGGTCGCAAGACCCGCTCGCACGGCTTCTTCGCCGCCTGCGGAGGGCACTTCTGGCGGCTGCTGCGGCTGGGCATCATCGCCTGGGCGGCCTACGCCTTCCTGTTCGGCTACGTCCATGGCTGGGTGTTCACGAGCGCGCTCGGCCAGCTGACGCGGGACGTCACCGTCGAGCGGTCGGCGTTCCTGCTGCGCGGCCTCGGCTATCTGGTCTTCGGCGCCCTGGTCGTGGCCTGCAACATCGCCTTCGACTACGCCCGGATCCGCCTGGTCGTGGAGGATCGCCGCAGCGCCGTGGGGGCGCTGCTCGCCGGGCTGCGCTTCCTGCGGCGCCATCGGCTGACGGTACTTGGCCTTTACGCGCTCAATGCCGTAGCATTCCTGCTGCTGATCGCCCTCTACGGCGTCGCCGCGCCCGGCGCCCCCCGGCAGCGCTGGTCCCTGGTCCTGGTGCTCGCGATCGGAGAGTTCTACATCCTGGGGAGGCTTTATCTGAAGCTGTTGTTCTACGCATCGGAAACGGCGCTGTTCCAGGGGGAGTTGGCGCATGCCGCCTATACTGCCGCCCCGGCGGTGCTGTGGCCGGACTCGCCGGCGGCCGAGAGCATCGCCAACGCCGAGCCGCAGCCGTGGTCCTGACCCCGCACTCCTGACCAATGGCCCCCAGGGTATTCAAGAACGCACGCATCCTCATCGTCGACGACGAGGAAGCCAACGTCGAGATGCTGCGCCGGCTGCTGGAGCGCGCCGGCTTCAGCCGGATCGAAACCACCAACGACGGCAGGGACGTTCCCGACCTCTACGTCAAATTCCGCCCCGATCTCATCCTGCTCGATCTGCACATGCCCCACTGCGACGGGCTGGCTGTGATGGACGAGCTCAACCAGATTGCCGAGGCCACCTACCTGCCGATCCTGATGCTGACGGGGGACGAATCCCAGGAAGCGCGCCGCGAGGCGCTCTCCCGGGGCGCCAAGGACTTTCTCAACAAGCCGTTTCACAGCGACGAGGTGCTGCTGCGGATCGGCACGCTGCTCGAGACGCGCTTCCTCTACCTGCAGATTCAGAGTCAGAACCAGATCCTGGAAGCGAAGGTCCGCGACCGGACGCGCGAGCTCGAATCGGCGCAGATCGAAATCATCGAGCGCCTCGCCCGCGCGGCGGAGTTCCGCGACGACAACACCGGGCAGCACACCGAACGCGTCGGACAGATGGCGGCGCTGGTCGCCCGGCAGATCGGCCTGCCCGACACGCAGGTCTCGCTGATCCGGCGGGCGGCGCCGCTGCACGACGTCGGCAAGATCGGGATCCCGGACTCGATCCTCCTCAAGATGGGCAAGCTCTCGCCCGAAGAGTTCGCCATCGTCAAGACGCACACGACCATCGGCGCGAAGATCCTCTCGGGCAGCCGCTTCACGATTCTGCAGCTGGCCGAGGAGATCGCTTTCAACCATCACGAACGCTGGGACGGGGGAGGCTATGCCGGCGTCGCCGGGGCCGCTATTCCGCTGGCGGGGCGGATCGTGGCGGTGGTGGACGTGTTCGATGCGCTCACCCAGAAGCGCCCTTACAAGTCGGCGTGGCCGGTGCCGGAGGCCATCGCCGAGATGGAGCGCCAGCGCGGCAGGCAGTTCGACCCGGCGCTGATCGACGCCTTCCTGCGCGTCATCGAGGCGCACGAGCCGCAGATGCCGCTCATCTGATCGACGGCACTTTCCTATGAGTCTTCAAGCAGACCAGATTACCGCGTGGCTGCGCCGGCGCCTCACGGCCAGCGGCGCCCGGGGCTTCGTCGTCGGGATGAGCGGCGGCCTCGACTCGTCCGTGGTGGCGCGACTCTGCCAGATCGCGGCGCCGGAGCAGGTGGTGGGCCTGGTCATGCCCTGCGACAGCGCCGAGGCTGACGCCGTCGACGCGCTGATGGTGGCGCGCCACTTCGGGATACCCGCGACGATCGTCGACCTGGCGCCGTCCTATCACCGGCTGGTGACGGATGTGAGCGCCGGGCTCAATGCCCCGACAGTGGCGGCGGCGGCAGAGGCGGCGGCGCCGGCGCTGACGCGGATGGCCCTCGCCAACCTCAAGGCGCGGCTGCGCATGTCGACGCTGTACTTCACCGCCAACGCGCTCGAGCACCTCGTCGCGGGCACCAGCAACCGCAGCGAGCTGCTGGCCGGCTATTTCACGAAGCACGGGGACGGGGCCAGCGA
>JAYTEJ010000367.1:0-12183 GCA_043735365.1 Acidobacteriota bacterium | reverse complement strand
GGGCGCGCCCGGGAGAGCGAGGCGGCCTACAAATACGAGGAAGAAGACCAGTCGGGCGACGGCCTGCGCTCAGGCATGCGCGTCCGTCATGCGCAGTTCGGCGTCGGCACGGTGGTCTCGGTCGAGGAACACAACGACGACCTCAAGATTACGGTCCGCTTCAACCTGGTCGGGGTGAAGAAGCTGCTCGCCAAGTACGCGAAGCTCGAGCCCGCCTAGCAGCGGGCGCCCGCGCTACTCGACCGGCCCGGATCCCGACCCACCGTCCGGTCCGGGCTCTTCGTCCGCTCCCGGCGCACCGTTCGCTCCCGGTTCCCCAGCCACCGCCACCGCGGCATCGACTTCCTTTTCGGCCAGCTTGGCGATGGCGACGACTTCGTCTCCCTCTTCCATGCCGATCAGCCGCACGCCCTGGGTCGCCCGGCCGATGACCCGCACGTCCCCGGCGCGCATCCTCAGAATCATTCCCTGCTGGCTGATGATCATCAGCTCGTCGTCGTCGCTGACGTAGGCGATGCCCACTACCTTGCCGTTGCGGTCGGAGGTCTGGATATTGATGATGCCGACGCCGCCGCGCGACTGCAGCCGGTATTCGTCGAGCTCGGTGCGCTTGCCGTAGCCGTTCTGCGCCACGGTGAGGAGCGTGCCTCCCTCGCGGACCACCTCCATCGCCACGACCTCGTCGTCGTCGCGCAGCGAGATACCGCGGACGCCGTAGGCGGCGCGCCCCATCGGCCGGACGTCGGTCTCCTCGAAGCGAATCGCCATGCCGTCGCGGGTGCCGAGAAAGATCTGCTCGTGGCCGTCGGAGAGCTCCACGGCAATCACCGAGTCCCCCTCCTCGATCCCCATCGCCATGATGCCGCCGGCGCGCGGGTTGCGGAACAGGGAGAGGTCGGTCTTCTTGATGACCCCCTTGCAGCTGCCCATCACCACGAACTGCTGGTTCTCCTCTTCAGGGAACTCCTTGACGGTGAGCAGCGCGGCGATCTTCTCACCCGCCTCCATCGACACCAGGTTGGCGATCGCCTTGCCCTTGCCGCCGGCGCCGGCATCGGGAATCTCGTGCACCTTGAGCCAGTAGGCGCGGCCGCGATCCGAGAAGATCATCAGGTAGGCGTGGGTCGAGGCGACGAAGAGATGGCTGACGAAATCCTCCTCGCGGGTGCGCATGCCGATGCGCCCTTTGCCGCCGCGGCGCTGCATCCGGTAGGTGGTGATCGCGGTGCGCTTGACGTAGCCGGTGTTGGTGACGGTGATCGCCATGTCTTCGTCGGCAATCAGGTCCTCGATGCGGAAGTCGCCGCTGTCGTCGACGATGATGGTGCGGCGCTCATCCGAGTAGCCGTCGCGAATCGCCTTGAGCTCCGTCAGGACCACACCGATGAGCAGCGCCTCGCTCGAGAGAATCGCGCGCAGCCGCTCGATCACCTTGAGCAGCTCGGCGAGCTCGTCGAGAATCTTCTGGCGCTCGAGGCCGGTCAGCCGCTGCAGCTGCATGTCGAGGATCGCCTGCGACTGCAGCAGCGACAGCGCGAATCGCGTCATCAGTCCTTCGCGCGCCTCACCCGGGCTCTTTGATCCGCGAATCAGCTTGATCACCTCGTCGAGATGGTCGAGCGCGATCTTCAGCCCTTCGAGGATGTGCGCCCGCGCCTCCGCCTTGCGCAGCTCGAACTCGGTGCGGCGGCGGACGACTTCGCGGCGGAACTCGATGAAGTGGTCGATGATCTCGACGAGCGGCAGCACCTTCGGGCGGCCGCCGACGATCGCCAGCATGATGATCCCGAACGTCGTCTGCAGCTGGGTGTGCTTGTAGAGGTTGTTGAGAATGACCTCGGGCACCTCGCCGCGCTTCAGCTCGATGACGATGCGCATGCCGTCGCGATCCGATTCGTCGCGCAGATCGGAGATGCCCTCGATGGTCTTCTCGCGGACCAGGTCGGCGATGTTCTCGAGCAGCCGCTTCTTGTTCACCTGGAAGGGGATTTCGGTGATGACGATCGCGACCTTGTCCCCCTTCTTCGACTCCTCGGTGGTCGCCTTGGCGCGCACCGTCAGCGAGCCGCGGCCGGTGGTGTAGGCGGAGAAGATGCCCTGGCGGCCGACGATGAAGCCGCCGGTCGGGAAGTCGGGGCCGGGAATCGCGGTGAGCGCCGCCTTGAGGCGGACCTCACGCGACTGGCCGCGGTTCTCGATGAGCGCGATGACGCCGTCGATGACTTCCCGCATGTTGTGCGGCGGGATGTTGGTGGCCATGCCGACCGCGATACCGGTCGAGCCGTTGACCAGCAAGTTGGGAAAGGTGGTCGGCAGCACCGTCGGTTCTTCGGTGGTCTCGTCGAAGTTGGGGACGTAGTCGACCGTCTCCTTGTCGAGGTCCCCCATCATCTCTTCGGCGAGCTTCTTCAGGCGCGCCTCGGTGTAGCGGTAGGCGGCGGGCGGATCGCCGTCGACCGATCCGAAGTTCCCCTGGCCGTCGACCAGGAGGTAGCGCATGTTGAAGTTTTGCGCGAGGCGGACGAGCGTGTCGTAGGCGGGGGCGTCGCCGTGGGGGTGGAAGTTGCCGATGACCTCGCCGACGATCTTGGCGCACTTACGATAGGGGCGGCCCGAAGACAGGCCCATCGTCCGCATCGCGTAGAGAACGCGGCGGTGCGCCGGCTTGAGGCCGTCGCGAACGTCCGGCAGCGCGCGCCCGATGATCACGCTCATCGCGTAATCCATGTAGGAGCGCTTCATCTCGTCTTCGATGTTGACGGGGAAACGGTTCAAAGAAATATCTGTCATAACTCAGGGTTCCACGGGGTGCCGCAGGGTTCTGCGGGGTTCCGCAGGGTTCGGTTCTTCAGGGTCCGGTTCCGCGAGGTTCTCCGAGTTCGCGTTCCGCAGAGTTCCGCTCGGTTGCACCGTCAGATATCGAGATTCTTGA
Source organism: Acidobacteriota bacterium (assembly GCA_043735365.1). GTDB lineage: Bacteria > Acidobacteriota > Vicinamibacteria > Vicinamibacterales > 2-12-FULL-66-21 > JALZOC01. The sequence goes on along the minus strand of JAYTEJ010000367.1, from coordinate 9,251 downwards.
CGTCCAGCGCGTTGTCTTCGATGAACTTGCGCCGCGGTTCGACCTGGTCGCCCATCAGCGTCGTGAACATCAGGTCGGCTTCGAGGTGGTCCTCGGCGCGGACCTGTGCCAGGGAGCGGGACTCGGGGTTCATGGTCGTCGCCCACAGCGTGTCGGGGTTCATTTCGCCCAGGCCCTTGTAGCGGTTGATGGCGACCCCCTTCTTGCCGGCGACGGTGAAGAACTCCACCAGGTCGTCGATCGATTCGATCCGCACCTCGGCGTCGCGGCCGGTGCCGGCCGGCGGCTTCGCGGCGGACGAGACGTCGAGCGGCTTGGATTCGGCCGCGAGCCTGGTGGCCGAGTCCACCGGCGCGCCGCCGATGGCGGTGTCGTTGACCGCCGCCTGTCCGGCGGCCTCGGCCTCGGCGGCCTCCGCTTCCTCGATCTCCGCAGCCGGCGTCGATGTCGTCCTGACCACCATCGGGGCGCGGATGCCGCGCACCTCCTGGTAGCTCGAGGCCAGCGTCCGGAACTCGCCGGTGGTCACGAAGTCCTGGTCAACGCGGTGATGCCGCGGGTATCCGCCGCTGCGGTCCTCGATGGCAATCGCCAGCGCCTGGTGCTCCTCGTCGTCCTGCACCGTCACCGTTCGCTTCTCCGTTGTCAGCGCCGCGGCCAGTGCTTCGACGCGGGCCCGGTCGGCGAAGAAGCCCTTCTCCCGGGCGTCGCGGTCGAGCAGCGCCTGGATGACGTCGCGCGACGGACCGCGGCGCTCGACGATCTGCATGAACTTGCGAAACGCGATCAGCTTCTCGAGGCTGTGCTCCAGCGTCTCGCCGCTCATCTCGGTGCCGTCGGGCAGCCCGACGACGCGGGACTCGATCGCCCGCTTGATCAGGTAGGTCTCGAGCGCGCGCTCGTCGCGGATGAACACCTCGTGGCGGCCGCGCTTGGCGCGGAAGAGCGGCGGTTGGGCGATGTAGATGTAGCCGCGCTCGACCAGCGGCCGCATCTGCCGGTAGAAGAACGTCAGCAGCAGCGTCCGGATGTGCGATCCGTCGACGTCGGCGTCGGTCATGATGATGATGCGGTGGTAGCGCGTCTTCTCGGGGTCGAAATCCTCCGCGCCGATGCCGCACCCGAGCGCCGCGATCATGGTCTTGATTTCGTCGCTGCCGAGCATGCGGTCGAAGCGCGCCTTCTCGACGTTGAGGATCTTGCCCTTGATCGGCAGGATCGCCTGGAAGCGGCGGTCGCGCCCCTGCTTGGCCGAACCACCGGCCGACTCTCCCTCGACGATGTAGATCTCGCTCAGCGCGGGGTCGCGCTCCTGGCAGTCCGCCAGCTTGCCGGGCAGGGTGCTGTTGTCGAGCGCACCCTTGCGCCGCACCAGGTCGCGCGCCTTGCGCGCCGCTTCGCGCGCCCGCGCCGCGTCCACCGCCTTCAGCACCACCTTCTTCGCCACCGCCGGGTTCTCTTCGAGATACGCCCCCAACCTGTCGTTGAGGATCGCCTCGACGATGCCCTTGACCTCGGTGTTGCCGAGCTTGGTCTTGGTCTGCCCCTCGAACTGCGGCCGCGGAATCTTGACGCTGACCACGGCAATCAGCCCCTCGCGGATGTCGTCGCCGCCGATGTTGGCGTCCTTGAGATCCTTGGCGAGGTTGTTCCTGCCGGCGTAGTAGTTGATGGTGCGGGTCAACGCCGAGCGGAAGCCGGAGAGGTGGGTGCCCCCTTCGTGGGTGTTGATGTTGTTGGCGAACGAATAGACCGTTTCCGCGTAGCCGTCGTTCCACTGCAGGGCGATCTCGACGTCGACGCCTTCCTTCTCGCCGTGCATGTAGATCGGCTTGTCGTTGACGGTGTTCTTGTTGTGGTTCAGGTACTCGACAAACGAGATGATCCCGCCCTCGTAGAGGAAGCGGTGCGACTTGCCGTCGCGCTCGTCGTCGAGCGTGATGGTGACGCCGCCGTTGAGGAAGGCGAGCTCGCGGAGCCGCTGCGCCAGCGTGTCAAAGCTGTATTCGGTGGTCTCGAAGATCTGCGCGTCGGGCCTGAAGGTAATCTTGGTGCCGCGCTTCTTGGTGGTGCCGGTGACCTCGAGGTTCCCCTGCGGCGCGCCACGGCCGTAGCTCTGCTGATAGACCTGGCCGTTGCGCCAGATCTCCAGGTCGAGCTGCTCCGACAGCGCGTTGACCACCGAGACGCCGACGCCATGGAGGCCGCCCGACACTTTGTAGCTGTCGTTGTCGAACTTGCCCCCGGCGTGGAGCACCGTGAGGACGACTTCCGCGGCCGAGCGGCCGCTGACGTGCTGATCGGTGGGGATGCCGCGGCCGTTGTCGACGACGGTCACCGAATGGTCGATGTGGATGGTGACGTTGACCTGGTCGCAGTGGCCGGCGAGCGCCTCGTCGATGGAGTTGTCGACGATTTCGTAGACGAGGTGGTGCAGCCCGGCCGGGCCGGTCGAGCCGATGTACATCGCCGGCCGCTTGCGGACGGCTTCGAGCCCTTCGAGGACCTTGATTTTGTCGGCGCCGTAGTCGTCCGAAGCGCCGCTGCCGTTGCCGTTCGCGCCGGAGGCGCCGCCGGCGCCGTGTTCGGCGGGCGCCATGTGGTCGGCCGCGGGCTGCTCGTCCGGGGCCGCGGCCGAAGGCCGCGGCTCATCGTTCTGGTGGTCAAGTTCAGACATTCGGTTGATGGATCTATCCGGGATTATTCACGTGCACGGAGATCGCGCGTCGCGCCAGGAATACCGTCCCCGGGCGCTCCCGTTCAGACGCGCATCGGCATGATGACGTAGGTGTAGTCGTAGCCGTCCGCGCCGATCGGCTTCATCACAGCCTGGCTCATTTCGTCCTTGAACTCGAGCCCGACCGCATCCGTCTCGACCACGCCGAGGAAGTCGAGCACGTACTGGGCGTTGAAGCAGATGGTCACCGGGGCGCCGGCATACTCGACCATCAGCACTTCCTTGGCCTCGCCGAATTCCGGGCTGCTCGAGGCGATCTCGACCTTGCCCTTGTCGATCTGGAACTTGACCGCGCGCGAGCGCTCGTTCGAGAGCAGCGCGACGCGCTTGACGGCGCTGGTCAGCCGGTCGCGGTCGAAGTCAATCCGCTTGTCGTTGCCCTTGGGGATGACCCGTTCGAACGCCGGGAACTGGCCGTCGATCATCCGCGAGATCAGCAGCCGGCCGCCGATCTCGAAGAACAGATGGTTCTCGCCGCGCTCGTACTGGATGTCCCCTTCCCCCTCCGACAGCAGGCGGCCGAGCTCCATCAGCGTCTTGCGCGGCAGGATGACGCGCACTTCGTCGTCCGCCTTGTCCTTGTTCCTGCTCTTCGCCTTGTCGCGCGGCACGGTGATGAGCGCCAGCCGGTGGCCGTCGGTCGAGACCAGGCTCATCTCGTCGGACTTGAGGATGAACAGCGCGCCGTTGAGGAAGTAGCGCGTGTCCTCGCCGGTGATCGCGAACTGGGTCTTCGAAACCATGTGCTTGAGCACATCGCGAGGCAGCGAGGCGCTGTAGATGCCGGTGCCTTCGGGCAGCGACGGGAAGTCTTCCCGCGGCAGTGTCTGCATCCGCGAGTCGAAGCGATCGGCCGCAACCTTGACGCCGTTCTTGTCTTCCTCGATGCGGATGTCAGTGTCGGGCAGCGCCTTGATGATCTCGTAGAGCTTCTTGGCCGGGAGCGTCAGCGAACCGCTCTTCGACACCGCCGCCGCGCACGTGCTCCGCAGCCCGACTTCTAGGTCGGTGGCGAGCAGCTTCACCCTGTCGCCGTCAGCCTCGATGAGGACGTTGGCCAGGATTGGAATTGTGTTCTTGCGTTCGACGATGCCCTGGAACAGTTGGAGTTCGCGCAGCAGATCGGTCTTGCGGACAACCAGCTCCATGTCGGTGATGACCTCACGGGCAGAAACGCACCAAACCCGAAGCCGAGGAGCGGCCGCGGAGACGTGGCGCTCTTATCCCTTGAATGAATAGGGAGATCCAGAGAACAAAGAATTATAACAGTAAAGAGGTGCTGTTGAAAAAACAAAACGTGCCGATTAACCCTTGTATTTCTGTAACTTACGCTGTGCACGGCAGCCGCTGATCGCGGCGGGTTTCCGGGCGGCCGACGGTGGATAACCGGGCCCCCGCGCCGGCCCAACAATCCATCCGCAGCACTTCCGCGGGCCGGGTGTGCAAAAGCCCGCCCGGGCGCCGTTCTGCTAACGAAAAGAAGCGAGGAAGGTGTTGATAAGCGTGTTGAAATTCCCGTCGTGCTGGCGCAGCCCCTCTATCTTGCGGATGGAATGAATCACCGTCGAGTGGTGCTTGCCGCCGAAGCTTTTACCGATCTCGGGCAGCGAAGCGTTCGTCAGCGACTTGCACAGATACATGGCTATCTGCCGCGGCATCGCAATCGACTTGGAGTTGTTGCGCGACTTGAGCTCGCCGTGTTTGAGCTGGTAGTAGTCCGAAACGTACTTCTGGATGCCCTCGATCGTCACCGCGCGCTCGTCGTGCTGGAGCACGTTGCGCAACACGTCCTGCGCCAGCAGCAGTGAAATCTCGCGGCCGGTGAGCGAGGCGTAGGCCACCAATCGAATCAGCGATCCCTCGAGCTCGCGGATGTTCGACTTGATCTTCCCAGCGATATAAAGCGCCACGTCGTCCGGAAGCGGCACCCCTTCGGTTTCCGCCTTGCGCTTGAGGATGGCGACTTTGGTCTCGAGATCGGGCGGCTGGATGTCGGCAATCAGCCCCCACTCGAAGCGCGATCGCAGCCGTTCCTCGAGCTGCGGGATCTCGTGCGGCGGGCGGTCGCTGCTGATAACGATCTGCTTCTGCGAGTCGTAGAGGGCGTTGAAGGTGTGGAAGAACTCGGTCTGGGTGCCTTCCTTGCCGGCCAGGAACTGGATGTCGTCCACCAGCAGGACGTCAACGCTGCGGTAGCGCTCGCGGAAGTCGAGGACACGGTCGTATCGCACGCCGTTGATCATCTCGTTCATGAACCGCTCCGACGAGATGTAGGTGAGCTTGAGCGTCTTGAGGTGGTTGAGGACGTAGTGCCCGATGGCGTGCATCAGGTGCGTCTTGCCGAGCCCCACGCCGCCGTAGATGAACAACGGATTGTAGGAGCGCGACGGCGCCTCGGCGACGGCGCGGCAGGCGGCATGGGCGAACTGGTTCGAGGAGCCGACGATGAAGGTGTCGAACGAGTAGCGGGGCGCGAGACTGCCGGGAATCGCCTCGGCGATGTCGTCTTCTGGCTCATCCATAACTTCGGTGGCGGCCATGTGCGGACGGTCGGGTGCGGTGGTGTCAACGGCGGAACGAGGCGGGGCAGCCGCAGGCTCGTCTTCGGTGAGAAAGGCGATCGCGGATCCGGACCGGCCAATCTCGGTCAGGGCCTCTTCGAGAACAGCGGCGTAGTGCTTGGTCAGCCAGTCGCGGAAGAGGGCGTTCGGCACTCGAATCCGCAGCGTTCCCGCGGCGTCGGCAACGAAGGTCGCGGGCTTGAACCAGGTGTAGAAAATGTGACGATTGACCTTCGTCTCTATGCGGGAGAGGACCTGGTCCCAGATGGTGCTGCCAGTCATGATCGCAACTGCTATCCCCGAGTGCCCAGTCGTTATACGTGCAAAAACAGGCCGTAATTTGAGGATTTGCGTCTCGGTCCTCCAGGGACGCGCCCGGACGGCTGAGAGCGGACGGTCGCAAAAACAGTCGCTTTTCCACAATCTTTTCCACAGTTGTGGAAAACTTCGGGGGGAGACCCTATGGCCACGCGAGGAACGCGACTGTAACACAGGGATCGGGCGGCGGACAAACCCCGCGGGAGGGTGATTTCAGAGCGGCGCGCGATTGACAAGAGGCGTCAGGGATCGGTAGTATTTAAGTTTCTCTGCCGTAATTCTCTCGCTGTAAGGGATCCCGATCATGAGCGTGACGTTCCAGCCCAACGTAAGGCGCCGCAAGCGCACCCACGGTTTCCTCGTGCGCATGGCCACGAAGAACGGCCGCCTCGTGCTCAAGCGCCGCCGCGCCAAGGGGCGCAAGCGCCTGACCGTCTCCTCAACCTAGCACGCCGCGGATCGCCCCGCGAGGATGTCCATGCCTTCCGCACGCTTCACGAAGGCCAGCCGCGTCCGGCGCCGGGGTGAGTTCAAGCGCGTGTTCGACCTTTCCCTCAGGGCCAAGGGCCGATTCCTCACGCTCCTGGTGGCGCCGAACGGCGCGGGCAGAGGTCGCCTGGGCATCGTCGCTTCCAGAAAGCTTGGCGACTCGGTCCGCAGAAATCGCGCTAAACGTTTGATTCGAGAGATATTCAGGCACACCGTAGACGTCGGGGCAGGGCTGGGGTTCGATGTCGTGGTGATTCCACGGCGAGAGCTGTTCGATGCTGAGTTTTCGAGCCTCGAAGCGGATTTCCACCAGACGCTCAGGCGGGGCGCCGCCAGGCTGCCCCCTTCCGTCCATGCCGCCAGCTGAGCTTTCCGTGGCGCAGCGCGCCGCGCTGGGACTGCTCCGCGGCTACAAACTGATGTTCTCGCCGTTTTACGCCGGATCCTGCCGCTTCCTGCCGTCCTGCTCCGACTACGCCTCGGAGGCGGTGGCGCGGTTCGGAGTGGTTCGCGGCTCATGTCTGGCGGCGCGCCGGCTGGCGCGCTGCAACCCTTTCGGCTCCCACGGGCTCGACCCGGTCCCGGGCGAACGCGGCACATCCAGATAGTCACAATTAATGGAAAAACGGGTTCTTCTCGCGATCATCCTGTCGTTTGTCGTGCTGTATGGCTACCAGGCGATGTTTCCGCCGCCGAAGCCGCAGCCCAAGACCGCCACCAGTACGGCGCCCGGAGGGCCGTCGGCAGACGCGTCGAAGACCGCCGCCCCCGAAGCCGAAGCCGCGCCCGCGCCCGCAGCGGCCGCCGCCCTCGTGGCCGACACCGAGGAGCATGACGTCACGTTCGAGAACTCTTCAGTCTCCGCGGTCTTCTCTTCCCGGGGTGGAGTACTGAAGAGCTGGCGGTTGAAGAAATACCAGAACTCCGACCGCCAGCCGCTCGAGCTCGTGCCCCACGCGGTTCCGGCCGGGTCCACCCGTCCGTTTTCGCTCTCGGTCCAGGATCCGGCAGTGACGACGACGCTCAATCACGCGCTCTTCAAGCCAAGCGCCACGAACGTCAGCGTCGGCGCCGAGCCGGTGACGCTCACCTTCGAATACCAGGACGCCGGCGGCCTCACCGCCCGCAAAGACTTCACTTTTTCCCCCGCCTCCCCCTACGTCATCGTGTTCACCGCGAAGGTCACCCAGGGCAATCAGGATCTCGTGCCCGCCGTGCAGTGGGGTCCCGCGCTCGGCAGCGGTATCGTCGCCAGCTCGCGCACCTACAATCCGCCGCCGCAGCCGATTTTCTACAAGGACGGCAAGGTCAGCCGCATCGGCACCGCGAAGATTTCCGACAATGCCTCGCAGGACGGGGTGTTCGGGTTCGCCGGGGCCGATGACCACTACTTCCTGACGGCGGCCGTGACGCCAGGCCAGCCGCTGCACCTCGATTACCGGGCGCTGACGGTCCCGGCTGGCAGCACGGAGAAGACCGCCGCCCACTTCGTCGACTGGGGCGCCCGCTATCAGGCGGCGCCGCAGAACGTGCGCTTCTTCGCCGGACCGAAGGACTTCGACGTGCTGGCCGCGGTCGACCGCGACCTGGTGCGCTCGATCGATTTCGGCAAGTTCGCCTTTCTCGTGGTGCCGCTGCTGCGCGCGCTCAAGTGGCTGAACGGCTACGTCGGCAACTACGGCTTCTCGATCATCCTGCTCACCGTGCTCATCAACCTCGCGATGTTCCCGCTGCGCCACAAGAGCGTGGTGTCGATGCGGCGGATGCAGGAGATTCAGCCGCAGGTCAAGGCCATCCAGGATCGTTATGCGAACCTGAAGATGACCGATCCCGCGCGGCAGAAGATGAACACCGAGATGATGAGCCTCTACCGCGAGCGCGGGGTCAACCCCGCCAGCGGCTGCGTGCCGATGCTGCTCACCTTCCCGGTGCTGCTGGCCTTCTACTCGATGCTGTCGGTGGCGATCGAGTTGCGCGGGGCGCCGTTCATCGGCTGGATTCACGACCTCTCGATCCACGATCCGCTCTACATCACCCCGGTGCTGATGGGCGCCACCCAGTTCGTGCAGACGCGCATGACGCCCTCGTCTGCCGACCCGATGCAGCAGAAGATGATGATGTTCATGCCGTTGATCTTCATCGTGTTTATGATCACGGCGCCGAGCGGGCTGGTCCTCTACTGGACGACCAGCAACCTCTGGGCGATTGGACAGCAGGCGCTGACCAACCGTCTCATCGGCCCGGCCAGGATCGCCGGATCGCGGCCGCCGGCGGAGCGCCGCGTCAAGAAGGTCGGCGGTGGCCGCACCGACCAGGCGTCGAAGGAGCAGAAGTAGATGGAACTGCAGGAGCGCGTCCGCGAGTTCACGCGTCAGACCGTCACCGCCATGGGGATTGCGGCGGCGGTCGCGATTGTCGACACCCCCGACAACATCCGCGTCGAGATCAGCGGCGCGGGCAGCGACGCGCTGCTGCGCAAGCGCGCCGAGGCGCTCGACGCGCTGCAGCAGATCGTCAACACCGCGTTCCGCCGCGAGCTCGACGACGACCGCTCGTTCGTCGTCGATTGCATGGACTACCGCAAGGGTAAGGACGCCGAACTGCGGCAGCTTGCCAGGCTGATGATCGAGAAGGCGAAGAACTCGGGGACGCCGCAGGAGATGGGGCCGCTCAACCCTTACGCCCGCCGGCTGGTCCACCTCACGGTCGCCGAGGATCCCGGAATGTCGTCCGAGAGCATCGGCGACGCGCTGCTGAAGACGGTCATCATCTCGGTGAAGTAGCCGGCGCTGGCGCCAGGAGCCAGGCCCGAGAACTGCCCCGTCCATGTACTCCCCGGACGACACCATCGCGGCGATTGCCACCCCGGCGGGCCGCGGCGGCATCGGGGTGGTGCGGGTCAGCGGACCGGGCGCCGCAGCGGTGGGGGGCGCGCTGACCCGCCGCGCCGCGCCGCTCGAGCCGCGGCATGCGACCCTGGCGCGGGTTTACACCGGCGCGACGGCGGTCGATCGCGCGGTGGTCACGTTCTTTCCCGCACCCCATTCGTATACCGGCGAGGACGTGCTCGAGGTCAGCGCCCACGGCAGCCCGGTGCTGCTGCGCGCGATCGTCTCGGCCTGCATGGAGGCCGGGGCCAGGCTCGC
>JAYTEJ010000366.1:0-2493 GCA_043735365.1 Acidobacteriota bacterium | reverse complement strand
CGCCGGATCTGCGCGCGCGGGCGGCGGCGCGCGGCCTCGATGTGCGCGGCCTGGTGACGCTGGCGTCGATCGTGGAGAAGGAAACCGGGAAGGCGGAGGAGCGGCAGATTGTCGCCGCGGTGTATGCGAACCGGCTCCGGATCGGCATGGGGCTGCAGTGCGATCCGACCGTGATCTACGCTCTCGAGCGCGCCGGCCGCTATACCGGCGATCTGACCCGCGAGGATCTACGCTTCGATTCCCCTTACAACACCTATCGCTATGCCGGACTGCCGCCGGGACCGATTGCCGCGCCCGGCAAGGCCTCGCTCGAGGCCGCCGCCAATCCCGCCGACGTGCCTTACATTTACTTCGTCAGCCGCAACGACGGCACCCACGCCTTTTCGTCCACGCTCGACGAGCACAACCGCAACGTCTACCAGTACCAGGCGCGCCGCACCAAGAACTAGTGGCCTACCGTTCGCTCCATTTCAGCTTCTCGCGGAGCACGTCGAAGTAGGTGCGGTTCGAGGCGCGGATCAGGCGCAGCCGCCGGTCGGCGCGGCTCACGCAGATGACATCGTCCGACTGCAGCGCATGGCCCGACTGGCCGTCGAAGGTCACGAACATCTCCTCGTTGGAGCCGTTGGCCGCCGGCTGGATGCGCACGTCGGAGGAGCCCGGCAGGACGATCGGCCGGTTGGTCAGCATGTGCGGGGCGATCGGGGTGAGCAGCAGCGCGTCCACTTCGGGATGCAGGATCGGCCCGCCGGCGGCGAGGTTGTAGGCGGTCGATCCGGTCGGGCTGGCGATGATCAGGCCGTCGGCCCGTACCCGCATCACCGGCCGGTTGCCGATCGCCACCGCCAGCTCGATGATCCGCGACAGCGCCCCCTTGGTGATGACGACGTCGTTCAGCGCCAGGCGCTCTTCATGGACCACGCCGCCGCGCAGCGTGCGGGCGCGGAGCATCATCCGTTCCTCGACCTGGGCGGTGCCGTCGAGGACCGCGTCGAGCGACTGGTAGAGCTCCGCCAATGTGATTTCGGTGAGGAAGCCGAGGTTGCCGAAGTTGACGCCGACGATCGGGACGTCCACTCCCGCCTCAGCGATCCGCCCGGCCATGCCGATGAGCGAGCCGTCGCCGCCGAGCACGACGATCAGGTCGCATTCATGCGGCAGGTCGTCGCGCTTGACCGTGGGCCGTCCCGGCGGCAGCCCCGCCAGCGCCGCGGTCTCGGTCTCGAAGACCGGGCGGACGCCGCGCGCCTCCAGCCACCCGGCCAGATCCGCCAGAACGCTCGCCGCCGCCTCGAGGCCGCGCTTGGCGACGAGGCCTACCCGTGTGATTGGCATGAAGACATCCGACTGCTGGTCATCCGGTCCGGCGCAGGTGGAGCAGGAACTCGCGGTTGCCCTCCATCCCGGCAATCGGCGAGTCTACCAGCCCCGCGCGCCTCAATCCTAGCGCATCCGCCGCGGCGGCCACCTCCTCGACCACCCGGGCGTGCACCGACGCGTCGCGCACGATGCCGCCTTTGCCCACTTCGGCGCGGCCGGCTTCGAACTGTGGCTTCACCAGGGCGACGACGTCGGCGCCCGAGCGCAACAGCGGCGGGACGACCGGGAGGATGTGGCGAAGGGAGATGAAAGAGACGTCGATGGAGACGATGTCGAAGGTGGTGATCGAGCCTGGCAGGGCGCCGGGCGTGAGTGTGCGCGCATTGACGCGCTCGACCACTTCGACCCGGGGATCGCTGCGGATTTTCCAGTCGAGCTGCCCGTGGCCGACGTCGAGCGCCACCACCCGGGCGGCGCCGCGCTGGAGCAGCACGTCGGTGAAGCCGCCGGTCGAGGCGCCGATGTCGAGCGCGAGCCGGCCGGCGACTTCGATGGCGAAGGTGTCGAGCGCATGCGCGAGCTTGAGCCCGCCGCGGCCGACGTAGGGATGATCCGGGGTGCTGACCGTGACCTCGGCATCCGCCGCGACGGCGGTGCCCGCCTTGGTGGCGGGCTGGCCGTTGACCCGCACCTCGCCCGCGAGAATCAGCGCGCGGGCGCGCTCGCGTGAGGCGACCAGGCCGCGCGCGACCAGCAGCGCGTCGAGCCTCAGACGGCTCTTCAATTCGATCGGCCGACCACCCAGCGCGCGATCGCGGGCAGTTGACCGCCGAGCTGCGCCTCGTCGAGCGCGGCGACGGCACGCGTAACGCACGCGGCGGCGAGCCGGCGCGATTCCTCGAGCCCGTAGATGGACGGATAGGTGGGCTTGCCGGCGGCGGCATCCTTGCCGGGGGTTTTGCCGAGGTCGGCCGACGCTCCCTCGACGTCGAGGATGTCGTCCACGATCTGGAAGGCGAGCCCGACCTGCAGCGCGTAGCGGCCGATCGCCTCGATCTCTGCGGCGCCCGCGCCGGCCATCACGCCGCCGGCGAGCGCCGCCGCGATGATGAGCGCCCCGGTCTTGCGCATGTGCATCTCGCGCAGGCCGGCGGCGTCGAGCGGCGCGGCGCC
>JAYTEJ010000365.1:0-22703 GCA_043735365.1 Acidobacteriota bacterium | reverse complement strand
GGCGCGGGGCGACGCCCAGGCCCTGCGGCCGCGGCGGCCGCTCCGGCTGCCGTCAAGGAATTGTCCGCCGATGCGCGGCAGCGCGTCGAGCCCGGCCGCACACGAGGTCCGCCAGTTATGAGCGTTCCGACTTCAGCGGCAGCCGCGTCCCAGACCGTCGCTCCTCCAGCGGTCCGCCCGACGCGTGCCCGCGACATCGCGGTCGCCTACACGATCGTCCTGGCGATCATCACCTACATCGATCGGGTGTGCATCTCCATGGCCGCGCCGGCGATGCAGCGGGACCTGGCGCTGTCGCCGATCCAGATGGGATGGGCCTTCTCGGTGTTCGGCTGGTCGTACGCGCTCTTCGAGGTGCCGGGCGGCTGGCTGGCCGATCGCGTGGGACCGCGCCGGGTGTTGATGCGAATCGTCATCTGGTGGTCGTTCTTCACCGCCGCGACCGGATGGGCCTGGAATTTCAGCTCGCTGATCGTGACGCGCACGCTGTTCGGGGCCGGCGAGGCGGGCGCCTTTCCGAACATGACCCGGATCTTCACCACCTGGCTGCCGGCGAAGGAACGCGAGCGGGCGCAGGCGACGCTGTGGCTGGCGTCGCGCTGGGGCGGGGCGCTGACGCCGCTGCTCGTGGCCTACATCCTCCAGTTCATCTCCTGGCGGCGGGCCTTCGAGGTCTTCGGCGTGCTCGGGGTGATCTGGGCGGTCGCCTTCTACCTATGGTTCCGGGACGATCCCGCGACCCATCCCAGTGTCAACGCCGCCGAGCTCGCGCTGCTGCCGCCGGCGCGCGAGACGGCGCCGGTCAGCGGCAGCCTGCCGTGGCGGCTGCTGATCTCGAAGCCGGCTGTCTGGCTGCTGTGCGCGCAGTATGCGTGCCTGGCGTACGGCTGGTGGTTCTACGTCACCTGGCTGCCCACCTACCTGCGCAACGCCCGCGGCACCAGCCTCAAGATGAGCGCGCTGCTGGCCGGGCTGCCGCTGCTGATGGGCGGCGTCGGCTGCCTGATCTCGGCGGCGATCATTCCGCGGCTCGCGCGCTGGCTCAACAGCGTCGCCCGCGCCCGCCGCATTGTCGCCATCACCGGCTTCCTCGGAGCGTCGGCGTCGATCCTGGTGTTCACCCGCATCCACGATCCGCGCATGGCGATGGTCGTGCTCGGGTTCGCCGGGCTGTTCAACGACTTCGTGATGCCGGCGGCGTGGGCCGGGTGCATGGACGTCGGGGGTCGCTACGCCGGGACGGTGGCCGGCAGCATGAATATGATGGGCAGCATTGCCGGCGCGCTGTCGCCGCTGGTCGTCGGCTACCTGCTGGCCTTCACCAATCAGGACTGGACGCTGACGTTCTACGTCTCGGCGGCCATCTACAGCCTCGGCGCCGTCTGCTGGATCTTCCTGGACGCGCATACGCCGATGGAGGCGAGGACCGAAGCCGCGATCTGACGGCGGCCGCCGTCAGCTGGAAGCAGGGAGCTGGAAGCTGGGAGCTAAGATCCATGTCCACCGATTCTGATCCGACCCTGGTGCTGAGCCGGCGGCATCTGCTGCGCCTGGCCGCCTGCGCGGTGGCGCTGCCTGGGGCGGCGGAGTTCTTCGGCGCCTGGCTGCACGCCGCGCCGCAGACGCATGCGATGGCCGCCCCCCCCGAGCCGCCGCTGCTGCGGGACTATCGACCGAAGTTCTTCGATGTCGCGGACTTCGCGGCGCTGTCGGCGTTCACGGAGATCCTGATCCCGACAGACGACACCCCCGGCGCGCGCGAGGCTCGCTGTGCGCATTTCATCGACTTCGTGCTGCAGGCCTCGGTCGAGCATGCGCCCGAGACGGCGCGGCAGTGGCGGAGCGCCATGCAGGCGCTGCGGACGGCCGGCTTTCACGCCGCCGGCACCGGCGGCCGGGCGGCGCTCGTGGCCGCGATGTCCGCGCCGGAACGGACCGCGGCAGCGACGCATCCGGCCTTTGCCGCCTACCGGCTGATCAAGCAGCAGAACACTTTCGCGTTCTACACCTCACGCGCCGGCATGATCGAATGTCTCGATTACCGGGGCAACGCCTACAACGCCACCTTCCCCGAATGCACCCATCCGGAGCACCAGGTCGTCTGAAGGCGTAATCGCCATTTTGTTCGCGGACTATACGATGACATACGACGTCGTGGTCGTGGGCTCGGGCGCCTGTGGCGGCTGGGCCGCCATGGAGCTGGCGCAGGCCGGCATGCGGGTGCTGATGCTCGAGGCCGGCGCCCGGATCGAGCCGGCACAGGAGTTCCGCCACCGGTTCCTGTATCAGCTCGACTACCGCGGGCGCGGCGAGCCGGGCCTGTTGCGGAGGTACGCCGGCAGCGAGCGTAACTACCGCATCATGATCGACAACACCGAGAACCCCTACACCACCGCGCCGGACACGGTCTACAGCTGGGGACGCTCGCGCTGTCTCGGCGGGCGGACGCTGCACTGGGCCCGCGCCACCGACCGCATGGCCGACTACGAGTTCAAGGCGGCGTCGCGCGACGGCTACGGCATGGACTGGGCCGTCTCCTACGCCGACATGAAGCCGTACTACGACCGCGTCGAGCGCTTCATCGGGGTCAGCGGCGCCAACGAGGGCCTGCCGCAGTTTCCGGACGGCGAGTTCCTGCCGGTGATGCCGCTCAACTGCGCGGAGACGATCTTCACCGCCGCGGCGAAATCTCTGGGCTGGCCGGCCACCCATCGCCGCCTGGCGCAGCTGACCCGCCCGCACAACGGCCGTCCGCCATGCCATTACTGCGGCAACTGCGTCAACGGCTGCGATGTCGGCGCGATGTTCAACCCCATCGCCGTCACCCTGCCGCCTGCCCTCAAGACCGGCCGCCTCGAGATCCGCACCGACAGCGTCGTCGCCGAGGTGCGCATGGGCGAGGGCAACCGCGCCAGCGGCGTGACCTACATCGAGCGCTACACGAAGAAGTCGGTGGACGTCGATGCTTCGTGGGTCATCCTCGCGGCGTCGACGCTCGAGAACACCCGCCTGCTGCTGCTGTCGGCGAAGGGCGGACTGGCGAACTCCAGCGGCACGCTCGGCCAGTACATGATCGACCAGATCGGCGGCGGCGGCGTCAGCGGCATCCTGCCGAAGCTGCGCGGCGGCCCGAGCCGCCTGGACGACGGCAAGATGGCGGGGATGACGATTCCGACCTTCCAGAACTACGACAGGAAGTCGCAGCAGAAAGACTTCATCCGCGGCTACGTGATGAACGCCACCGGCGGCCAGACCGAGTTTCCGCAGTACGCCGCGGCGCTGCCCGGATATGGTTCGGAGTGGAAGAAGGAGGTCAAGAGCCGCTACGTGGCCCAGGCGAGGGTTTGGAATGCCGGCGCGGAGATGCTGGCGCGCAAGGACAACTTCGTCGAGCTGGATCCGGAAGTGAAGGACGCCTGGGGGATCCCCGTCCTCAAGATTCATTTCACCCACGGCGACAACGACCACAGGCTGCTCGAGAACTTTCAGCAGCATGCCGAAGAGCTCTTCCGCAAGGCCGGAGGGGAAGTGATTCCGTCCGGGCCCGCGGCGCCGGCTGGATTTCCCGGAGGGCCGGGCGCCCCGGAAGGCGCCGGCCGCAACCGCGCACCCGAGGCGCGGCGGCCACTCGGCGGTTCCATTCACGAAGTCGGGACGGCGAGAATGAGCGTGAACGCGAAGGATGGCGTGCTGAACTCGTTCTGCCAGGCGCACGACATCGCCAACCTCTATGTCTTCGGCGGCAACGCCTTCCCGTCCACCGGCGACAAGCACCCGACGCTGACGATGATGGCGCTGGCGGCGCGCGGCTGCGATCACCTGAGGGAAAGGGCGAAGGGGAAGGATCTCTGACCGGATGCCGGGGTATAACACTGCATGTCCTCGAGTCTGCCAGTCGTCGTCGTGACGGAGCCGGAGTTCCGGCGCTCGGAGTCGGTCTTTGCGGCCAGCGCGATGCGATGCGTGGCGGCGCCGCCGCTCGAGGCGGAGCTGGCGCGGGCGGTCGCGGAGCACGGGGCGCGGCACGCGATCGTCGGGCCCTTCGTCTACAAGGACGCGCTCTATGCGTCGCTGCAGCCCGGAGCGGTGCTGGCGCGCTACGGCGTCGGGCATGACGGCATCGACAAGGCCCGCGCCACGGCGGCGGGCCTGCTCTGCACCAACACGCCCGGAGTGCTCCATCAGTCAGTCGCCGAGTTCGCGGTGCTGCTGATGCTGGCGGCGGCTCGGCACCTGGAACAGGGGATGACCGACATGCGCGCCGGCCGCTGGACGCCGCGTCCGGGCCGGGAGCTGCGCGGCGCGACGCTGGCGATTATCGGCTGCGGGACGATTGGCCGGACGACCGCCCGTATCGCCCGCAGCGGCCTCGGGATGCGGGTGGTTGGCTATCGGCGCTCCGGGCCCGGTCCTGGCGACGCTGATTTCGACAGCTTCACGGACGATTTCGCCGCGGCGGTGCGCGGGGCGGACTACGTCAGCCTGCACATTCCCGCGTCGCCGGAGAACACCGCGTTCATCGACGCCGAGCGTCTGTCCCTGCTCGGGGCCGGCACCTGGCTGATCAACACCGCCCGTGGTGCGGTCGTCGACGAAGCCGCGCTCTTCGACGCCCTCGCTGGCGGGCGCATCGGCGGCGCCGCGATCGACGTCTACGACCGCGAGCCGTACGTCCCGGTCCCGGGCAAGGATCTGCGCACCCTGCCGGGCGTCATCCTCGCGCCGCACGTCGGCAGCAACACCGCCGAGGCCAACATCCGGATGGCCGAACGCGCCCTCCACAACATCGCCCTCGCCGAACGCCAGCAGTTCGACCGGATGGATCTCCTCAACCCCGACGTCCTCCGGCGGCCCCGGTGAGCCGTACTCATGGCCCCCGTGGCACTTTACCCCTTGCACCCCGGCACTTTGGCACTCTGATCTTTGGAGGTGTTCCGTGCGAACTGCAGTAGCCCTTCTCGTGTCGGCCTGTTCTGGTGCGGCCCTACTACACGGCCAGCACCCCGCGGCCTCCCCCTTACCGGCGACCCAGGCGCAGGCCCCGGCGGCCCCCGCACCGGCGGCGCCCGCCGCGCCCACCGCCGATGCCAACGGCAATCCCCTGCGCCACGCGAAAACAGGCCATGTCTCGAACTACGACGAGGCCAGGGTTGCTCCCTATGTACTGCCCGATCCGCTGGTCATGGCCGGCGGCAAGCGCGTCACCACCGCGGCAGCGTGGCGCAATGAGCGGCGCCCCGAGATCCTGCGCCTCTACGAGTCGGACATCTTCGGCCGCATCCCGCCGAAGACGCCGAACGTGGTCTGGGAGGTCAAGGCAACCGACCCCGCGGCGCGATCGGGCGCGGCGCTGATGAAGCAGGTGGTCGGCACCGTGGGCTCCGGCCCCGGCGCGCTGGCCATCAATGTCACCCTCTACACGCCGGCGAAAGCGTCGGGACCGGTCCCGGTGATCCTGCTCGCCAACTTCGGCGGCGGGGGTACGCCGGTCCGCGCCGGGGGCGGCGCCTCGATGGGCGATCCGCCGGTCGCCGCCGAGATTCTGGCACGCGGCTGGGGCTATGCGATGGTCGGCTACCAGGACATCCAGCCGGATCGCGCCAACACCCTCGATCAGGGCATCATCGGCCTCACCTCCGGGGCGATGCAGACGCCGGGCCCCGGGCAGTGGGGCAGCATCGGCGCCTGGGCCTGGGGCGTGAGCCGCGTCATCGACTACCTCGCCACCGACAAGGCGGTCGATGCCGGCCAGATCGCGCTGCAGGGGCATTCCCGCCTCGGCAAGGCCGCGCTCTGGGCCTCGGCGCAGGACGATCGCATCAAGGTCGTCTATGCGAGCTGTTCCGGCGAGATGGGCGCCGCCGTGTCGCGCCGCGACTGGGGCGAATCGGTTGACGACATGACGCAGAACTTTCCGTGGTGGTTCGCCGAGGACTTCCAGAAGTACGCCGGGCACTGGAGCACCCTGCCGGTCGATGCCCACATGCTGATCGCGCTCAGCGCGCCTCGGCCGGTGTTCATCACCGGCGGCACTACTGATCAGTGGGCCGACCCGGTCGGGATGTTCCTCGCCGAGGTCGCCGCCGGACCAGTCTACCGGCTGCTCGGCAAGAGCGATCTCGGCATCTCGCAGGTGCCGCCGCCGCTCGACACCCCGGTCATCAAGGGAGATCTCGGCTGGCACTATCACACCGGCGGGCACGCTGCGACGCCCGAGGACTGGAAGGCGTTCCTCAGCTTCGCCGGCAAGTATCTGAAATAGTCAGCCGCGGGCGATGAACACCGCGTAGTACCCCATCATCACCGCCATCGCCGTCGTCGTCACCCACAGCGCCGCCGTCGTCGCCGGCGACGGCGCGATTTCGGCCGGCAGCCGGCGGTGGCGCAGGAAGATGGCGCCGGCGCCGATGACCGGCAGCATCACCGCCTGGACGATGCCGCCGATCATGACCATGGTGACCGGCGCCTGGACGGTGAAGAGCAGCGCGACCGGGACCAGGCCGAGCACGACGACGAAGCGGTTGCGGGCGGCGAGGCGGCGGGGCAGGTCGTCGGCGTCGAAGCGTCCGGCGAGCCGGCACATGTCGGCGAACAGCCGCGAGTGCGCGGCGGTGGCGGCGAAGACGGTGCCGTAGAGCGTGGCAATGGCGCCGACGTAGAAGACACCCAGCGCCCAGCCGCCGAGGGTCTGGGTGTAGAGGTTCGAGAGCACCGGAATCATGTCGGCGCTGGCCGGCACCAGTCCCATGCCGTGGAGAACGCCGGCGCCGAGCAGATAGAATGCCACGGTGGCGGCGGTGTAGATGACCATCGAGACCGCGATGTCGAAGTGCATCACCCGGATCCAGCCGCGGGCGCGCCGCTCCCAGCCGCGATCCGGCGCCCTGGCGCCGGTGAACTGCGCGTAGCCTTTCTCGACGCACCAGTAGGGATACATGAACAGCTCGGCGGCGCCCACCCCGGTGATCCCGAACACCGCCACCGCCATGCCGATGCCTGCCGGGGGCAGCTCGAAGCGAAGGCCGTCGGCGACCGCCGGCCAGGAAAAGAACTTCGGCATCCGTGTCAGCACCACCGCGGCGAGCGCGGTGATGACGGTGAAGAGCCCCACCTTGACCATCGCGATGCGCTCGATTCGCGCGTAGCCGCCGCCGAGCAGCAGCGCCATGGTGATCGCGAAGAACACGATCACCCAGGCGGCGATGGGTACGGCCGGGACGATGAGATGCATGACCTGCGAGACGCCGCCATACATCGCCCCCACCTGCAGTTGCGTGGCGACGACCATCACCGCCCAGGACCAGACCAGCCAGTTGAGGCCTCCGGCGCGCGGGCCGGGCACCTGGTTGAGCGCCTCGAGACCGGTCTCTCCGGTGGCGATGGTGTAGCGCCCGAGCTCCGCCTGGATGACCGGCTTCACCAGGCAGCTGAGGAGCACCACCCATAATGCCGTGTAGCCGGCCTGCGCCCCCAGCGTGGTCGTGGCGATGAGCTCGCCCGAGCCGACGATCGACGCGGCGAGCACCATGCCGGGCCCGATGCGCCGCAGCGTCGCGAAAAAGTGCCGCGGCGGATCCTCGATCGCCGCGGGCGACAGAGCGTAGGGATTCGGCGGAGCGCCGGCCGCGTCGGTGGGGGCGACAGTGCTCATGGCGGCAGAGTATGCGCCTATTTGCCGCCGCCGGGACGGAGTTTCGCTCCGGTTCGTTGACGCGGCCGGAGGGCGGATGGTATAAGCGCGCGCCGGGCTGCCGCGCGAACTCGCGCGGAGACAGGCCGAACGGAGCAGACATGAGCAGGTGGACGCCACAGGGTGCCGTCGCCGTCGCCGTCCTGGCGGCGGCCTGCTGGATCGCCGGCACGGCGGCAGGCACGCAGGCACACGCGGCGGCCGCGCGCCCGCCGGCGCACCAGGCGGGGCGAGGCGGGCTGCGGGCGGCGACGGTCAAGGTCGACATCACGCCCGAGACCCCGCAGTGGCTGCTCGGATATCAGGCGCGGCAGTCCACCGCGGTGCTCGATCGGATCCATCACCGTGTCCTCGCGCTCGAGAGCGGCGACACCCGCTTCTACCTGATTTCGAGCGATCTCTGCCTGTTCTCGCCGTCGCTCTACGACGGGGTGATGCGCGAGCTGCAGTCGGCCACCGGCATTGCACCGGCAGAGGTGCTGTGGAGCGTGACCCACACGCACGCGGCGCCGGAAGTCGGGCCGCCCGACATCTACAAGGTCCTGCTCGGGCGCTCGGAGCACGAGTGGGATCGCGACTACACCGCGCGCGTGACCGCCGCACTCATCGACGCGGTGCGGACGGCGCAGAGCAAACTCGAGCCCGCGGTCATCGCCTTCGGGACGGGGTCGGCATCGGCCAACATCAACCGGCGGGCGAAGGACGTCGACGGCACCGTGTCGCTGGGACTGAACCCTGACGGCCCGGTGGACCGCCAGATCAATCTAATCAAGGTCAGCCGGCCGGATGGGACCCTGATGGGGCTGGTCGCCAACTACGCGATGCACGGCACGGTGATGAGCGGCGACAACCTGAGCATCAGCGGGGACGGCCCGGGCGTGGTCGCGGACTACGTCGAGCAGCAACTCGGCGCGACGGTGCTCTACGTCAACGGCGCGGCAGGCAACATCGCGCCGATCTACTCCGTCTACCCCAGTGCGAAAAGCGGGCACCTGTCGCAGTTCCGGGTGTTGCTCGGCGACCGGATCCTGGCGGCGGCCGCGGCCATGGGCCCCGGGACCCGCGAGGTGACGCTGCATCATGGGGAGCAGGTGGTCGAGACCGCACGAAGGCCGGGCCTGGAGTGGCCCGCGGAGCTGGCGGCCTACGGCGGCGGTGAGGGGCGTGAGATGGTGCGGCTGCCGATTCGCTTCGTCCGGATCAACGACACCGTGATCTGGTCGGCGCCGGTCGAGCTGTTCTGCGAGATCGCAATCGACGTCCGGGCGACGTCGCCGTTCACCCACACCATGTACTTCGGCTACACCAACGGCTGGCTCGGCTACCTCCCGACCGCGCAGGCGTTCGCGGAAGGGGGCTACGAGCCAAAGACGTCGCCGTTCACGCCGCAGGCGGAGTCGGACGTCCGCAGTGCCGTGACCACCTTTCTCGCCGGCTTCCGCCGCTGAGCCATCTGCAGGAGGCCGCGCCGGTACCGTCGCGCCGGGACGGGTGGTCCAGGTGTCAACCGGACCGCGAAGCAGGTATCATCACGCGGCCCGCCACCCCGATGTTCGCGGCCTCAGGGTGACTGACGACGGTCGTCACCGTGCCGGAGCGGGCGAGCGAAGGCGGTGCCGGCGGGTCGCGGGCTGGGCCCCCGCGACAACAAGCAGGAGAGCATCTGATGGGTGTGATGGGCAGGGTGTTGGTCAGGCTGGTTCCCTTCGCGGCCACCGCCGCGGTGCTGCTGGCGGCGCCGCCGCAGGGGCAGGCGCCCCCGGCCACGCAGCCGAATCCGCCGGCGGGACGCGCCGCCGGACCCCAGGCGCCAGCCGCGCCCGCGCCGGCGCGCGGCGGCGGGATGCTCGCTGGCGCCGGCCCGGCCGACAAGCCGCCGGTGGACGCCGCCGCCGCCGATCGGGGCCGGACCGTCTACGGGGCGGAATGCGTCTCGTGCCACGGCCCGCAGGCGCGCGGCACCCGGAACGGCGCGAATCTGGTGCGCTCGGTCGTCGTCCTGCGCGACCGCTACGGCAGTACGATCGGGCCGCTGCTCAAGCGCGGGCACAAGGAGATGATGAGCGGGCGCTCCAGCGCCGAGCTCACCGACGCCCAGATCGTTGATTTGGCGCACTTCCTCCGGCAGCGCGTCAACGACACGCTGAGAGGCTCACCGATTTTCCAGATCCAGAACGTCCTCACCGGCGACCCCAAGGCCGGGGCCGTCTTCTTCAACGGCGAGGGCAGGTGCGCCTCGTGCCACTCGCCGGGCGGCAACCTGGCGGGCATCGGCACGCGCCTCGAGCCGGTCGACATTCAGCAACGCTTCCTCTTTCCCGGCGCCGGCCGGGGCGGCCGCGGCCGCGGCGCCGGCGTCGCCTCCCCGGCGACGGCGGTCTCGGTGACGGTCACGCCCCCGTCGGGCCCGGCGCTGACCGGCACGCTGGTGCAGATGGACGACTTCACCGTCACGCTCCGGGACGCGTCCGGGGCGCTGCACACCGTGACCCGGACACCGGCGGTGAAGGTGGTCAAGACCAATCCGCTCGCGGCGCACCGCGCGCTGCTCGACACCATCACCGACAAGCAGATGCACGACGTCGTTGCCTACCTGGAGACCGTGAAATGAGGAAGGTTGCGATGCTCGCCGGCGCGCTCGCGGTGGCCGCCGCGGCGCTCTCCGCGCAGGGGAGCGTGGACCAGAAAGCGCTCTCGAACCCCGGAACCGGCGCCTGGCCCGGCTACAACGGCGACTATACTGGCCGCCGCTACAGCACCCTCGACAGGATCAATACGACCACCGTCAAGGCGCTGAGCCTGGCGTGGGTGTACCGTCTCAACCCCGGCAATCCGACCGCCAACGTCGGGTCGATCAAGGGCACGCCGCTGGTGGTGGACGGGGTGGTGTACGTGACCGCGCCGGATCACGTCTGGGCGCTCGACGCCCGCACCGGCCGCGAGCGCTGGCATCACGCCTGGCAGTCCAAGGGCGGGATCCATATCGGCAACCGCGGCGCCGCGATTCTCGGGGACACGCTCTTCTACGAGACCCCGGACTGCAACCTCGTGGCGCTGAACGTCCGGGACGGCGTCGAGCGCTGGCACAAGCAGGTCTGCGACCTCGATCAGTTCTACTACGGCTCGGTCGCCCCGATCGTCGTCCGCAACCACGTCATCGCCGGCGTCAGCGGCGACGACCTCGACGTGCCCGGCTACATCCAGTCGCACGATCCGGCCACCGGCGAGATGCAGTGGCGGTGGTGGGTGGTGCCGCAGAAGAAGGGGGACCCGGGATCCGAGACCTGGCCGAGTGAGGACGCGATGCGGCACGGCGGCGGCATGACCTGGCAGCCGCCGACCTACGATCCCGATCTCAACCTGCTCTACGTGACGACCGGCAATCCACAGCCGGTCATCGCCCACGCCAACCGTGCCGGCGCCAATCTCTTCACCGCCTCGATCGTCGCCCTCAACCCGGACACCGGCACGATGGTGTGGTATTTCCAGGCCTCGCCGCACGACACCCATGACTGGGATGCGACTCAGACGGCGGTGCTGTTCGACGGCGAGATCGATGGCAAGCCGCGCAAGCTGCTGGCGCAAGCATCGCGCAACGGCAAGTTCTTCGTGCTCGACCGCGCCACCGGCAAGGCACTGGTGTCCTCCGATTACGTCCGGACCAACTGGTCGACCGGCTTCGACGCCGCGGGGCAGCCGGTGGCCAACCCGGCCAAGGATCCGCAGCTCAATGGCGCGCTGGTCTCGCCCAACAGCAGCGGCGCCACCAACTGGCCGCCCCCCTCGTTCAGCCCGCAGACCGGGCTGTTCTATGTCAACGCCACAGAGTCCTACAGCGTGTTCTACATCTACGACCCGGACACCAACCCCCAGGGCTGGGGCGGCACCGATCGCGGCGGCTCCTCGGAGGCGATGCTGCAAGTCATCGACTACAAGACCGGCAAGGTCAAATGGAGCCACCCGTGGGAGGGCGGCGCGCGCGCCGGAGTCCTCAGCACCGCCGGCAACCTGGTCTTCAGCGGCGGCGCCTCGAACGACCTGGTGGCCCTGAACGCCACCACCGGTGAGGCGATCTGGCACGCCGGGCTCAATGCCTCGGTGGCCAATGCTCCGATCACCTTCGAAATGGACGGCAAGCAGTATCTCGTCGTCGGCGCCGGCGATATGCTCTGGACGATGGTGTTGAATTGACGGAGAGGTTCGGGGTTCTGGTTCCGGGTTCGAGGTTCAGGGTGACTTCCCGTTCAGGGGTTCGACTGGCGACGGCTACCCCCTGACAGCTGAGAGAGCTGGAAGCGGGAAGCTCATAGTTGATAGCTCTAAGAGAGGCACACATGCGAGAGGTGAGTCGTCGTGAGGCGCTGGCGGTGGGGGCGGGGATGGCCGGATTGGGAGTGCTGGGGGTGTCGGCGGCGGAGCAGGGCGCGCCGGGTGGAGGAAAAGCGGTTTCCAAGGGACGGCTGAAGCAGTCGGTCTCGCGCTGGTGCTATCAGAAGATCGCGATGCCCGAGTTCTGCAAGGCGGTGGCGGCGATGGGGCTGCCGGCGATCGATCTGCTGAACGAGCCTGACTGGGCCGTCGTCCGCGATTACGGCCTGATCTGCTCGATGGGCTATGCCGGGGGCGGCTCGATTGCCGACGGCTTGAACGTCAAGGCGAACCACGATCAGATCGTCAAGAACTTCGAGCTCAACATCCCCAAGGCCGCCGCGCAGAAGGTGCCGAACGTGATCACCTTCTTCGGCAACCGCCGCGGCATCAGCGACAGCGAAGCCATCGCCAACTGCGTCGAAGGGCTGAACCGCGTCAAGCACGTCGCGGAGGAAGCCGGGGTCACGATTTGCGTGGAGCTGCTCAACAGCAAGGTGGATCACAAAGACTACCAGGGCGATCACACCGCCTTTGGCGTCGCGGTCGTGAAAGCGGTGGCCTCGCCGCGGGTCAAGCTGCTCTACGACATCTACCACATGCAGATCATGGAGGGCGACATCATCCGCACCATCCGCGACAACAAGGAGTACCTCGCGCACTTCCACACCGGAGGAGTACCGGGCCGCCACGAGCTCGACGCCACGCAGGAGCTGAACTGGGCGACGGTGTGCGCCGCCATCGCCGACACCGGCTACCAGGGCTACGTCGCGCACGAGTTCGTGCCGACCCGCGATCCGCTCACGTCGCTTCGGGAAGCGGTGGTGCTCTGTGATGTCTAGGGCCTGGCGGCGCGGCGCCGCCCGCTCGGCGCTCGCCGGCGGCCTGCTGATCCTCGTCATCGTCCTCGGCGGCCTCGGCCGGCTCTCGGCGCAGCAGGCGCCGAAGGCCGCGAATCCAGACGCCGATCGCAAGGACTGGATTCAGCTGTTCAACGGCGTCGATCTCGACGGCTGGGTGCCGAAGATCAAGGGCTACGCGCTCGGGGAGAATTTCGGCGACACCTTCCGGGTGGAGGGCGGCGTGCTGAAGGCGGCCTACGACGGCTACACGACCTTCGACGAGCGGTTCGGCCACCTGTTCTACAAGCAGAAATTCTCCCACTACCTGCTGGCGGCGGAGTACCGCTTCGTCGGCGAGCAGGCACCAGGCGGGCCGGACTGGGCGCTCCGCAACAACGGCCTGATGCTGCACAGCCAGGCGCCGGAGACGATGGGCAAGGAACAGGACTTTCCGATCTCGATCGAGGCGCAGCTGCTCGGCGGCGGCCCGTCCGGCGAACGCTCGACGATGAACGTCTGCACTCCGGGCACCGAGATTTTTCAGAACGGGGTGATGGTCAAGGGGCACTGCAAGAACTCGACGTCGGCCACCTACCGTGGCGATCGCTGGGTGCGCGTCGAGGTCGAGGTGCTCGGCGCCGAGCACATCCGGCACATCATCGACGGCCGCACCGTGCTCGAGTACGATTCGCCGCAGATTGGCGGCGGCAACGTCATCAACTTCAATCCCGCGGTGAAGATCGACGGCAAGCCGCTCTCCGAGGGCTACATCGCCATCCAGGGAGAGAGCCACCCCACCGAGTTCCGCAAAATCGAGCTGCTCAACCTCTCGGGCTGCATGAAGCCCGAGTCGGCGAACTACAAAAGCTATTACGTCCACCGCGAGGACGCCACCTGCCGGTAGCGCGCCGGAACCGTAGATGAGGAGATTGCCCATGACCGTCCGGCGCCTTGCCTTTGTGTTGTTCGCTGTGCTGCTCTGCCCGGCCCTCCCGGCTTCCGCCCAGACGCCCGCGCCGGTCCCGTCACCGGCCGCCGCACCGGCGCCGCCAGGTGGGCGCGGCGGTCCCGGCGATCCCTTCGCGGGCCAGCCGCGCATCAAGGCGCTGATCATCAGCGGCGGCTGCTGCCACGACTACAGCGGCGAAGCGAAGGTGATGATGGACGCCGTCTCGAAGGTCCTGCCGGTGGACTGGACCGTCGCGGTGCAGGGCGGCCGCGGCACGACCGGCAACATCTCCTTCTACGACCCGCCCGACTGGATCGCCGGCTTCGACATCGTTGTCCACAACGAATGTTTCGCCGACGTCTCGGACCCGGCCTACCTGCGCAAGATCACCAGCGCGCACCGCGGCGGCACGCCCGCGATGGTGATCCATTGCGCGATGCACTCCTATCGCGCCGCGACCGTGGACGACTGGCGTGAATTCCTGGGGGTCACCAGCCGCCGCCATACCGCGGCGCACCATATCGCGGTGAAGCTGGTCGCACCCGACGAGAGCCCAATGCAGGGGGCGAAGCGCGACTGGGTGACCCCGGTCGACGAGCTCTACGTCATCGAAAAGCTCTGGCCGAACGCCCGCGCCGTCGCCACCGCCGTCAGCCCCGAGGATCAGAAGGAATATCCGCTCGTCTGGACCAACCAGTACAACGGCACCACGCGGGTGTTCGGGACCACGCTCGGGCACGGTGACGCGACCTGGAACGACCCGGTGTTCCAGGATCTGCTGATCCGCGGCTTCAAGTGGGCGCTGAAGCGCGGCTGACGGCCTACACCGTTTTCGGGTCGGGATGCACCCAGGGGGCCCGGTAGGGCCGGGCCATCAGCTTGTTCGCCTCGGCGTCGCCGACGATTGTCCCGCGGGCGTGATCCCACGCCAGCGACCGCCCCACCTTCAGCGACAGATTGGCCAGAATGCAGGCCGTCGCCGACATGTAGCCCTGTTCGATGTCGGACACCGGCAGACGGCGCGACTCGATGCACTCGAGGAAGTTCTTCATGTGCGCCCGGATCGCCGGCGCGACATGGGTCTCGAGATCCTTCTCCGTCCGGTCCTCCGGGTACTGCTCGAGCTCGTAGGTGACATCCTCGTGTACCGGCGCCTGCCCCTTGCCGGAGGGGATGAAGTCGTAGCCCATCACTCCCGCCTTCAGCGTGCCCTTGTCCCCGTAGAACGTCGCCGCCCACGGGTATTTCGGATCCGGCGCGTCCCCCCAGGACCGGTGGGTCCAGACCACCTTCACTTCCGGGAAATCGAACGTCGCCGTCTGGGTGTCGGTGATGTTGGCCTTGCTGGCCTTGTCCACCAGGATGCCGCCCGAGGAATCGACGCGCGTCGGCATCCCGAGGTCCATCATCCACCGCACCATGTCGAGCATGTGCACGCACATGTCGCCGACGATGCCGTTGCCGTATTCCATGAAGGCGCGCCAGCTGCGCGGGTGAACGAGCTTGTTGTAGGGGCGCATCGGCGCCGGGCCGGTCCACATCTCGTAATCGAGATACTCCGGCGGCGCCGTATCCGGCGGATTGTCGGTCGCCCGCATATGGTAGTAGCAGCAAATCTCGACGTAGGCGATCTTCCCCAGCCGCCCTTCGCGGATGATGCGGTCGCGCGCCCGCACCAGGTGCGGCGTGCTGCGGCGCTGCATCCCGACCTGGACGACGCGCTTGTACTTCCGTGCCGCCGCGAGCATCGTCTGGCCTTCGACGATGTCGACGCTGACCGGCTTCTGCACCCAGACGTCGAGCCCGGACTTGACCGCTTCGATCATCGGCAGCGCATGCCAGTGGTCGGGGGTGTCGATGAGGACCAGATCGAGGTCCTTCTCCCGCAGCATCTCGCGGTAGTCGCCGTAGGTGCGCGGCCGCTTCTTCGAGACCTGCCGGGTGGCGACCAGATCCGCGGCGTCCGAGACCATGTGCTTGTCGACGTCGCAGAGCGAGACGACCTCGACCGGGGCGACCTGGATCAGCCGCAGCAGATCCGCCTTCCCGTACCAGCCGGTGCCAATCAGTCCGACGCGCTTGCGGGTGTCGGCGAGCTGCACCGCATACTTCGGCAGTCCCGTCACCGCCAGGGCCGCCGCGCTCTTTCTGATGAACTCACGCCGTTCCATGCCCATCTCCCTGCCCCCCGGGGGGACCCTCGTGATCAAGCCACGTTGCTGAACATCCAGTCCGAACACCGAAACAGAGCCGGCTCGGCCCTTACACCCCGGGCCAGTCCGGCAGCCCTTTGGCCGCGCGAACCCCGCGGACGATGGCCTCGGCGACGACGTCGGCGGCGAGCGCGCCGATGACGGTCAGCTGCACATCGGGCCGCCGCAGCTGGCCGGTCGACGTCGCGATCAACTGATCGCCGTCGCCGGTCGTGTGGTACGGCCTGACCGCCCTCGCGGCGCCGCAATTGGCCATCGACGCCACTTTCGTCAGCATCGTCTTGGTCAGCGCGACGTTGGTGGCGACGACAACGATGGTGGTGCTGCCGAGCGCGGGGTCCCTGAGCGGCTCGCGGGAGGCGCCGGTGACGATGCCGCGCATGACCTCGACGCTGTCGGCGAGCGTACCGTCGGGACGGCGTGCGCCAGAGACGATGCGGCCGGTCTTCCAGTCGAGGATGTCGCCGGCGGCGTTGACGACCGCGAGCGCGCCGATGACGACGTCGCCGAGCGTGAGACTCGCCGACCCGACCCCCCCTTTCATGCCGGAGTAGCCGCGGCCGCGGTGCATCTTGCCGACGGTGGCGCCGGCGCCGGCGCCGATGCTGCCCTCCGGAACCGGTCCCGAACCGGCGGCGGCGCACGCCTTGTAGGCGGCATCGGCATCGGGCCTGATGCGGGGGTCGCCCACCGCCAGGTCGTCGATGGCGCCGGTGATGACGATGGGGATGCGGAGATCGGGGGTGCCCCAGTCGAAGCCGACCTTGTGTTCCTCGAGGAAGCGGACCACCCCGCCGGCCGCGGCGACGCCGAACATCCCGCCGCCGGTGAGAAAGATGGCGTGGATCTGTTCGACCGGGCTGACCGGCTGGAGCAGCACGCCGAAGGCCTCGGCTGGGGCGGAGCTGGCATAGTCGGCGCCCGCGGCGGCGGCGCCGTCGAAGAGAATCGCGGTGCAGCCGGTGGGACGCCGGCTGTCGGTGAAGTGCCCGACGCGGATGCCGGGAACGTCCGTCAGCGTGCCCCGCCCGCCCGTTGTTTGCGCCAGCCCGGCCCCGGCCCCCAGACCCAGCCCCACTGTGCCCAGGGCCAGCGACTCCGCAAACTCCCGTCGGCTGTAGTCAGTCACCCGCCCTCACCTGGCACATTGGCACTTTGGCACTCCTGGTTCTGTCTTCGTTAGAGCCCCTGATATGCCCTGAACAGCGCCTTGAAGTACCCGAGCACGCGAATGGCGTCGGTCGACTCCGGGATCTCGGCGAAGCAGTAGCCCTGGAACTTCATCCCGGCCAGCGACGAGATCAGCTTCCGCCAGGGATATTCCTCGAGCGAGAGATCGCGCATGTGGACCTGGCCGATCTGGTCGCGGAGCAGCTTGAAGTTGGCCTCGAAGCCGCCGTCGAGCAGGTCCGTCTGATTCGAGTTCCAGCAGGCGCGGACGTTGGGATGATTGCCGCCGTAGTCGAGGATCTTGCGGATCCGCGGCACGCGCTGTGTCTCCGGCCCGTGGACCTCGAGCTGGATCATCACGTTGTTGTCGCGCGCGAAGGCGCCGCATTCGGCCAGCGCCTTGCCGATCTGCTCGAGCGTCTGATTTTCCGGCACGTCCTTGCGCAGGCCGTTGGGCCGCACCTTGACGCTGGGGGAGCCGACATCCTTCGCCAGCTTCACCCATTCCTTGGCCTCGTCGATGTTCTTGCGGACCACGGCGGGGTCGGGGGAGTGGAACTCGCAGGTCGAGCCCAGGCCGCCGATTTTCACGGCGGAGGCCTCGAACTGCCGGCGCACGTCGGCGCGGGCGGCGGCCGGCAGCGAGATTTCGACCCCGTGCTTGTGGGTCGTCCGCAGCTCGACGCCGTCGAACCCGACCTCGGTCAGGTTCTTGATGATCGTCGGGACGTCCCAGTCCTTGGCGATGTTGTAGGTCACGGTTCCGAGCTTCAGGCCGCCGTGAAGCGGTGCTGGTCCCGGCGGCGCCGGAGCCTGGCGGAGCGCGGACAGCATCGGGGCGGCAGCCATGCCTGACAGGAAGGTGCGTCTATTCATGCGCGAGAGCTTACCGCAAAAGTGGTTCCGCAAAAAAAGCCGCCCCCTCCGGCGGAACCGAGTAAGTTATGCACGAAACGTTTTGGCCGCTCGCGGCGTATGCGGCGTTGGAACGAGCGGCCCGCACGTGGCGCGCCGAGGAGGATTGCATGGGAATGAGTCATTCGAAGACGACGCTGGCGCTGGCGGTGTGCGGCGCCGCACTGCTGGCGACGAGCGTTCGCGGCGTCGCGCAGCAGCCGGCCCCGGCCGCGCCGCAGGGGCAGCCGGCGGGCGGACGGGCGGGTGGCGGCGGCCGCGGCGGCGCGGGCGCGGGCCTGTTCACGGCCGTTGACGCCAACAAGGATGGATCGGTGACCCGCGACGAGCTCAAGACCAGCTTCGACAACTGGTTCACGTCCTGGGACACCAGCAAGTCGGGGTCGATTTCCCAGGCGCAGCTGGTCGCGGGGCTGGCGGCCGCCATGCCGGCGCCGCCGGCGCCGGCGGCACAGCCCGGCGCGGACTGCGGCGGCCGCAGCAGCAATCCGCGGACGCCGTGCGCGGCGGACGTCCAGGCGATGATGGCGGCGCTGCCCGCCACGGCGCCGGCCAGGCCCGCCAGGGCGCGAAAGATCCTCGTGCTGGGCACAGCCCAGGGCTTCGTGCACTCGTCGATTCCGCTCGCGGCCAAGACGATTGAAGCGCTCGGCGACAAGACCAGGGCGTGGTCGACGGTCATCACCTACGACCCGGCGGACATCAACGAGCAGAACCTGAAGCAGTACGATGCCGTCGTCCTCGACAGCACCACCGGCTGCTTCCTGGACGACGCCGCCGACAAGAGCGCGACGGCGGCGCGGCGCGCCGCGCTGATGAACTTCGTCCGCAGCGGCAAGGGCATCGCCGGCATTCATGCGGCGAGCGACTCCTACCACGGCGTGGCCTGTCCGGGTGACGCGCCGGCGGCGCCTGGGGCTGCCCCGGCCGCGGCGGGGGCGGGGCGCGGCGGCGCCGGTGGGATGCTGGCGGCGGCCATCTTCACGCAGGCGGACCAGAACAACGATCAGAAGGTGACCCGTCAGGAGCTCGGCGCCGTTGCCGGCGCCTGGTTCGACAAGCTCGACACCGAGAGGGCCGGCAAGCTAAGCCAGGCGGACTTCACCCAGCGCTTCGCGGGGCTGATGCCGGCGCCGGCGCCGCAGGCGGCTCGCAGCGGCGCGCCGGGCGGCAACCCGCTGTGGCCGGAGTTCAACAAGATGATCGGCGGCTACTTCAAGTTCCACTGGAACGATCCGCAGGAGATCACCTACAAGATCGACGATCCGGCGAGCCCGCTGACGGCGATGTTCAAGGGGGCGCCGCTCGTCGTCCATGACGAGACCTACACCTTCAACCAGGACTCGTTCTCCCGCACCAACGTCCACGTCCTCACCAGCGTTGACTACGCCAAGATGAGCGATGCCGACAAGGCCAAGGAGCCGACGCCCCGCACCGACCACGACTACGCTCTCAGCTACATCCGGCGCGAAGGCAACGGCCGGATCTTCTACATGGCGCACGGCCACAGCGAGCGCAACTATGCGGTCACGCCGCTGCTCGAGCATCTGCTGGCGGGCGTGCAGTACGCCCTCGGCGATCTCAAGGCGGACGACAGCCCGAGCGTCAAAGCGAAGAAGTGAGCCGGTGCCCGGCGGGGCGGGAGAATCCCGTCCCGCCGGGTGCCGTCCCGATCGGTCCGTCGTCTGGGCTCGACGAGGCTGAGCGTTCGGCCGGACCTGCGGGCCCCGCTCTCGGCGCCGTGGCCCCTCGCGCTCCAAGCCCGCTGGCTGTCGCGGCCGTGCTATCGTACGGAATCGCGCCCGCCGCAAAGCTCATCAACGTCCATTCGAACCAACAGTTTACGGCGAAGGCGAGCATTGTCCGATGCGGGTAAACGCATCGGCGGCGGCCGTCGTTTATGTAGATGCCGGTCCTGTTCCCTTTGTCCCCTGAACCTTTTGATGTCGAGAAAATTCACTAACGTCCTTACCGCTCATGCCTTTACCGCTGGCCTGCTGATCCTGACGGCCGCCTGCTCTTCACAGAAGGAGGCGGCGCCGACCGCCGCGGGCGGGGCACAGGGGGCTTCCGGTGCGCGGGGCGGCGGCGCCGGACGGGGAGGGCGGGGGGGCGGCGGCTCGGTGCCGGTCGTGACCGGCCACGTCCAGGCCAAGTCGATTCCCGTGACCATCCCGGCGGTGGGAACCGCCGAGGCGTTGTCGACAGTCCAGATCCGCGCGCAGGTAACCGGCCAGTTGAGCGCGATTCACTTCGCCGAAGGCCAGGAAGTGCGCAAGGGGCAGACGCTCTTCACGCTCGATCCCCGCCCCTTCCAGGCGGCGCTCCAGCAGGCGCAGGCGGTGCTGGCGCGGGATACGGCCACGGCCAAGAACTCGCAGTCCCAGCAGGCGCGTTACGAGGATCTCTACAAGCGCGGGCTGATCGCGCGGGACCAGTACGAAGCGCAGGCCTCCACCGCGTCGGCGCAGCAGGCCACGCTCGCGGCCGACCAGGCGGTGGTGGAGACCGCGCAGCTGAACCTCCAGTACACGACGATTACGGCGCCGCTCAGCGGCCGCGCCGGAGCCCTCACGGTGCACCAGGGCGACCTGGTGCGGGCCAACGATCCCAATCCGCTGCTCGTCATCAACCAGATGGCGCCCATCTATGTCGGCTTCTCGGTGCCGGGGCGTTTCCTCGAGGACATCCGCCGCTATCAGGGGCAGCGTGCGCTCAAGGTGCAGGCCCGCCTCCAGGGCAGCCCCACAGGACCGACGCAGATTGCGGTGGCGTCGCCGGAGGGCGCCGGCGAACGGCCCGCCGCTCTTCCAGCGTCCCCTCTCGACGCTGAGGTCGCGCCCGAGGAAGGGACGGTGTCCTTCATCGACAACGCCGTCGACCCGACGACGGGGACGATCAAGCTCAAGGCGATATTCCCGAACACCAGCCACCGGCTGTGGCCCGGGCTGTTCGTGCAGGTGACGCTGCTGCTGAAGACCGATTCGGGTGCGCTCGTCGTACCGTCCGCTGCCGTCCAGGAATCCCAGCAGGGCACGTATGTCTATGTCATCAAGCCTGACCGTACGGCCGAGATGCGGACGGTTCGGGTGGAGCGGCAGCAGGGGAGCGAAAGCGTCATCGCCCAGGGGCTCACGGCGGGCGAGGAGGTCGTGACCGACGGGCATCTGCGGCTGACGCCGGGCGCGAAAGTGACGACGTCTGCCGACACCGGCGGGCGCGGCTCGCGGCAGGGTAGGGGGACGGATGGTCGCGGAGGCGACCGCGGGGGCCGATCATGAACGTAGCAGAACCTTTCATCGAACGACCCGTCGCGACGACGCTGCTCGTCACGACCATCCTGATCTTCGGCGTGATGGGTTACCGGCTGCTGCCGGTCAGCGACCTGCCCTCGGTCGACTTTCCGACGATTCAGGTCGGCGCGGGGCTGCCCGGCGCCAGCCCCGAGACCATGGCCTCGTCGGTGGCGACACCGCTCGAAAAGCAGTTCTCGACCATCTCCGGCATCACCTCGATCAGCTCGCGCAGCTCGCAGGGGCAGACCAGCATCACGCTGCAGTTCGACCTCAGCCGCAACATCGATTCGGCCGCGCAGGATGTCCAGTCGACCATTGCCAGGGCGCAGCGCGCTTTGCCGCCCGGCATGCCGTCGCCGCCGTCGTTCCAGAAGACCAACCCGGCCGACTCACCCATCCTCTTCCTGGTGCTGAGCTCGGCAACCCTGCCGCTCTCCCAGGTCGATCGCTACGCTGAAACCGTGCTCGCGCAGCGGCTGTCGACGGTCACCGGGGTCGCGCAGGTCAACGTCTTCGGCGCCCAGAAGCCCGCCGTCCGCGTCGACCTCGACCCGATGCAGCTGGCCTCGCGTCAGGTCGGCGTCGACCAGGTCGCCCAGGCGATTGCCGGCGCCAACTCCAACCGCCCCACCGGGACGCTCTACGGCCCGAACCGCAACTACGTCGTCCAGGCGCAGGGGCAGCTGTTCAGCTCCGAGGGCTACAAGAACGTCGTCGTCGCCTATCGCAACGGCAGTCCGGTGCGGCTCGACGAGGTCGCGCACGTCTACGACGGCGTCGAGAGCGAGCGCGACGCCAGCTGGTACAACGGTACGCGTACCATCTACCTGGCGATCCAGCGGCAGCCGGGTACCAACACCGTCGAGGTCGTCGACTCGATCAAGGAACTGCTCCCGGAGCTCACCGCCCAGCTGCCGGCGCCGATCCAGCTCGCCATCCGCAGCGACCGTTCGGTGTCGATCCGCGAGTCGGTGGACGACGTCAAGTTCACGCTGCTGCTGACCATCGCGCTGGTCGTGCTGGTCATCTTCCTGTTCCTGCGCAACCTCTCGGCGACGATCATCCCCAGCCTGGCGCTGCCGTTCTCGATCGTCGGCACGTTCGCGGTGATGTGGGTGTTCGGCTACAGCATCGACAACCTCTCGCTGATGGCGCTGACGCTGTCGGTCGGCTTCGTCGTCGACGACGCCATCGTCATGCTGGAGAACATCGTCCGCCACATGGAGATGGGCA
This sequence comes from Acidobacteriota bacterium, assembly GCA_043735365.1. Classification (GTDB taxonomy): domain Bacteria; phylum Acidobacteriota; class Vicinamibacteria; order Vicinamibacterales; family 2-12-FULL-66-21; genus JALZOC01. The sequence goes on along the minus strand of JAYTEJ010000365.1, from coordinate 27 downwards.
AGACCCGGATGCAGGCGGCGCTCGACG
>JAYTEJ010000364.1:0-3450 GCA_043735365.1 Acidobacteriota bacterium | reverse complement strand
TTTCCGCTGCCGGTCAGGCGCCTCTATGACGTCATCCTTCGGCTCGATCCCGCGGTGCCCGGACGGCAACATCAGGTCGCCGTGCTCTTCAACCGACAGCTGGTCGCCAACCTGCAGCTGACCGTTGACGCCGCGCGGATGGGATCGTACCGGCTGCGGCTGCCGGCAGCGCAGGTCCGGCGCGGCAGCAACGAGTTGATGGTGGTCCCCGATGCCCTGGCCCCGGCCGGCCCCCGCCTCGACTGGATCGATCCGGCCCGGCCGGTCGGCGTCCGGCTCTGGTACGTCCGGATCCTCGGGCTCGGAAAGTAGCGCTGCGTTAACGATCCGTGCCTCCCTCTGGCACCTGCCAGCTGCCGGTGCGGGCGGATTCGAACAGCGCGTCGAGGACGCGCAGGTTCCGCACCGAGTCCTCCAGCGGGTATGGCGCCGGCGCCTTTCGCCGTACCGCCTGCGAGAACAGGTCCCCCTGGATCGTGTACTGGTCGCAGGTGTCGAGCTCGATCGTCTCGCGCGAGACGCCGGCGGCGCTCCGTTCCTCCACGAACAGACGCGTCGGCCGATCGATCGGCGCGTTGAAGGGGATCTCCACTTCGATGCGCCCGATCGTACCCGCGATGATCACGCTCTGGCCGGCGGCCAGCTGCATGGCGCACGTGCCGGTCGCCTGCCCCCCGGGAAAGTCGAGCAGCATCGACGACAGCCGGTCGATGCCGAACCCGGGATCGCGATCGACGAGCGCGCAGACCCGCCGCGGCTCCTGTTCGAACATCATCCGCGCGGTGTTGACGAGGTAACAGCCGATGTCCAGGATCGCGCCGCCGCCGTAGCCGGGAACGTTGCGGACGTTGGCCGGATCATCGTTGAAATAGCTGAACGTCCCGGTGATCGCCCGCACCGGACCGATCCGGCCCGATCGGACGATCGTCAGCGCCCGCAGCCACTGCGGATGGGTGCGCACCATGAAGGCCTCTTCGATGAGGACGCCGGTCCGCGCCCGGACCTCGATCAGCTGGCCCGCCTCTGCCGCGGTCAGCCCAATCGGCTTCTCGCAGAGCACGTGCTTGCCCGCCTCGGCGGCGCGCGTCGTCCAGGGAACGTGCAGGTGGTTGGGCAGCGGAATGTAGACCGCGTCGATCGCGGGATCCGCGAGCAGCTCTTCGTAACTGCCATAGGCCCCCGGAATGCCCAGGTCCGCCGCCGCCTGACGGGCCCGGCCGTGATCCCTCGAGGCGATCGCCTCGACCCGCGTCGCCGCCCCCCGCTGCATCGCCGGGATGACCTTGTGGGTGGCAATCCGCGCCACGCCGAGCACGCCCCAGCGCACCGGCCGCTCCGCCGCGGTCTCCGTTGTCTCCATCTCGCGTTCCGCCTCGCTCCCGCCCGGTATAAATGAAACTTATGGTACTCGCGCCACGCCGTTTCCGCCGGCGGCCGCAAACCGCCGGCGGGGTGCAGGATATGCTCCCGGCCCTGTTGAACTCAAGCAATGGCGTTGACGCCCGCGCGCCGCGCCCGCTATACTGCCCGACGATCGTGCTGAGCTCCTCCACGCAGGCCGTCTGTCGAAAGCGGGTCACGAAACCCGGGCCGGTGGTGTGTGTGCGCGCAACGTAGCGAGAACTACAGTACGAGCCACATCCACCCGTCGGCCCTCAGCAGGGCGGCGGGTTTTTTTTTGATCACGCGGGACGGAGCATCATGCAGGCGAAGCGCATCGACGTCGGGGTTCTCGGCGCCACCGGAATGGTGGGCCAGCAGTTCATCACCCAGCTCACCGGCCACCCCTGGTTCAACCTGGTCTGGCTCGGCGCCAGCGAGCGCTCGGAAGGGAAGAGCTACGCCGAGGCCGCCACCTGGCGCCTCTCGCAGCAGATGCCCGACGCGCTTCGCGGCATGCGGGTCCACGCCTGCACGCCCCCGGTCGGCGGGCCGCGGCTGATGTTCTCCGCGCTCGACGCCGCCGCCGCGAACGACATCGAGCCGGCCTTCGCCGTGGCCGGGCATCTGGTCATCAGCAACGCCCGCAGCTACCGGATGGATCCGCTGGTCCCGCTCCTCATTCCCGAGGTCAACGCCGATCATCTCGGCCTGCTCGCCGCGCAGCGGCGCGAGCGCGGCTGGCGCGGCGCCATCATCACCAACCCCAACTGCTCCACGGTCGTGCTGGCAATGGCGCTGGCGCCGCTGCGCCAGTTCGGCCTCCGCTCGGTCATGGTCACCACCCTGCAGGCGGTCTCCGGCGCCGGCTACCCCGGCGTTCCCTCGCTCGACATCCTCGGCAATGTCGTTCCCTTCATCTCGGGCGAGGAAGAGAAGATCGAGAGCGAGACCCAGAAGATCCTCGGCGCCCTCCAAGGCAGCGCCGTCGAGCCACATCCGGTGGTGGTCAGCGCCCAGACGACGCGGGTGCCGGTGATAGACGGGCATACCGAGAGCGTCTCGGTCAGCCTCGAGGCGCGGCCGTCGATCGATCAGGTGATCGAGGCGATGCGCTCGTTCCGCGGCCGGCCGCAGGAGCTCGGGCTGCCGCTGGCGCCGCCGGCGCCAATCGTCTGGCGGGAGGAGAGCAACCGGCCGCAGCCCCGCCTCGACGCCGAGCGCGACCGGGGCATGGTGGTGTCGGTCGGCCGCGTTCGCCGCTGCCCGGTTCTCGACGTCAAGTTCGTCGCGCTCGGGCACAATACGATCAGGGGCGCCGCCGGCGCCGCGGTGCTCAATGCCGAGCTCCTCCAGGCGGAAGGCCTGCTGCAGGGCGACTAGCCATGGAACTCACCGGACCGATCGTCATGAAATTTGGCGGCACCTCGGTGGCCGACGCGGAAGCCATCGCCCGCGTCGTCGGCATCGTCAAGGGGGCGCGCGCCAGCTCGGGTCTCCCCCCCGTGGTCATCGTCTCGGCGATGAGCGGCGTCACCGACCGCCTGCTCGAGCTGACCGAGGCCGCCGGCAAGCGCCGCGATGCCCACGTTCTCAACGGCGTCGCCGACCTCTCGCGCCGCCACTTCGAGGCGGTCGAGCGGCTGCTGCCGTCCGAGTCCGCCAGCGGCGTGCTCGCCGAGATTGCCGCCCAGCTCGACGACCTGCGCGCCCTCCTCAAGGCCACCGGCATCCTGCGGGCGGCCTCGCCGAGCGCCCACGACGCCATCGTCTGCACTGGCGAACTGATGAACAGCCGGATCATGGCGGCCGCGCTCGAGCACGCGGGGGTTCCGACCGCGTGGGTGGATGCGCGCCGCGCGATCGTGACCGACGCCGCGCACACCGCGGCGGCGCCGCTCGTGGACGAGACGCGCGAGGCGGTGGCGCGCGAGATCGTCCCGCGCGTGGCGGAAGGAAAAGTGCCGGTCCTCGGCGGATTCGTCGGCGCCACCACCGTCGGCGTGACCACCACGCTGGGGCGCGGCGGCTCGGACTACTCGGCCGCCATCGTCGGCGCGGCGCTCGACG
>JAYTEJ010000363.1:0-3458 GCA_043735365.1 Acidobacteriota bacterium | reverse complement strand
TGCCCTTCAACGCCACCGAGCGGACGCTGCCGAACGGGCTGAAGGTCATCGTTGTCCCGACCGGCTTCCCCAACCTCGTCAGCGTCCAGATTCCGGTGCGGACCGGGTCGCGCAACGAGGTCGAGTCCGGCAAGTCGGGGTTCGCCCACTTCTTCGAGCACCTGATGTTCCGCGGCACCCCGAAGACGCCGCCGGTTGAGTTCCGGGCGATCATGGGGCGCGCCGGCGCGCGCGACAACGCCGGAACCGGCGACGACTACACCCACTACTACGCCGCCTTCGCCAAGGAGCACACCGAGCAGATTCTGGCGCTCTACGCCGATACCTTCCAGCACCTCGCCTATTCGGAGGCCGACTTCAAGACCGAAGCACGGGCGATTCTCGGCGAGTACAACAAGAACAGCGCCAGCCCGGTCGAAAAGCTGTTCGAGGTCCAGCGCGACCACTTCTACCAGGCGCACACCTACAAACACACGACGATGGGCTTCATCGCCGACATCGAAAACATGCCCAACGAGTATCAGTACTCCAAGGTGTTCTTCCAACGCTGGTACCGCCCGGAATACACGACCATCATCGTCGCCGGCGACGTCACCCCGGAGCAGGTGCTGCCGATGGTCGAGAGGTACTGGGGCGAGTGGAAGCCGGCGGCGGTGCCCGCCACCACCATCCCGCGCGAACCGGCGCCCAAGGGGCCGCTGTACGCCCACGTGCCCTGGCCGGCCGAGACCCTCCCCTACGTCACGGTGGCGTTCCCGTCCCCCGCCTTCGTCGGCACCAGCAAGGATTCGGCCGCGATGGACATCCTCGCGGCGATCTTCTTCGGGCCGACGTCGGAGCTCTACAAGAAGCTGGTGGTCGCCGAGCAGAAGGTCGATTCGCTGGACGTGGACGTGCCCGCCAGCATCGACCCGTCCCTGTTCACGATTCTGGCGCGGGTCAAGGATCCGGCCGATGCGGTCTACGTCCGCGATCAGATCCTCGCCACCGCCGCCGCCGCGCGCCAGGCCGTGGTCCCGGCGCCGCGGCTCGCCGACGCCAAGTCGCACAGCCGCTACGCCTTTGCCAGAACCCTGGACAGCACCGAGCGGATTGCCGCCGTCGTCGCCGGGTTTGCCGCCGCCACCCGGTCTTACGACACCGTGAACACCTATTACCGGACGCTCGACAGCCTGACGCCGGCGGATGTCCAGTCCGCGGCGCGGACTTACTTCACCGATGCCGGCCTGATCGTCACGACACTGTCGAAGGAGCCGTTGCCCCAGGGGATCGAGCGAGCACCGGCGATCTCGTCGCTGGCCGCGGCCGCCGGCGCAGCCGCCGCGCCGCCCGCGCCGGTCCCGCCGCCGCTCGCCGCGGCCTCGGCAGCGCCGTCGGGGCTGCACCTGCTCGAGCAGAAGTCGGTGCTGCCGCAGCTCGACGTCAAGCTGCTGTTCACGGTGGGCTCGTCGCACGATCCCGCGGGGAAAGAAGGCCTGGCTGCGCTCACCGCCGCGATGATCAGCGACGCCGGCTCGCGGTCGATGACCATCGACGACATCGAGGCGGTCCTCTACCCGATGGCGGGGTCCTTCACCGGCCGCGCCGACAAGGAAGTCACCACCTTCACCGGCATCATCCACCGCGATCACTGGTCGCGCTTTCTCGCCACCGTCCTCCCGCAGCTGCTCGAGCCCGGCTTTCGCGACGAGGACTTCCGGCGGGTCAAAGATGCGCAGATCACTGCGCTGGTGCAGGATCTGCGCTCGAACAACGAAGAGGAGCTCGGCAAGGAGCGGCTGCAGACCAACATCTTCCGCGACACGCCCTACGGCCATCCCGTGCTCGGCACGGTCGCCGGCCTCAACGCCATCACCCTGGACGATGTGAAGAGGTTTGCCCGCAGCATGTACACCCAGGCGACGCTCCACGCCGGGGTCAACGGCGACGTCCCCGCCGAGATGATGACGACGCTCAAGGGGTCACTCGGCCGGCTGCCCGCCGGCCAGGCGGTGCCACGGGCGGCGGTCCACGGCACGCGTCCCTCCGGGATCGAGGTCGAGATCATCGAAAAGGACACCCGCGCCACGGCCATCTCGTTCGGGTTGCCGATCGACGTCACCCGCACCCACCCGGACTTCGCCGCGCTCTCGGTGGCGCGCGCCTGGCTGGGCGAGCACCGGATCTCGGCCGGGCGCCTCTATCAGCGGCTGCGCGAGGTCCGCGGGCTGAACTACGGCGACTACGCCTACATCGAGGCGTTTCCCCGCGGCATGTTCCAGTTCTTCCCCGACGCCAGCGTCGTCCGGCAGCAGCAGATCTTCGAGATCTGGATCCGTCCGGTCGTTCCGGCCAATGCCCAGATGGCGCTGCGCATCGCCATTCACGAGCTCGACGCGCTGATCACCAACGGCCTGACGCAGGCCGACTTCGACGCCCGGCGCGACTATCTACTGAACAACGTCTACGTGATGACCGCCCGGCAGGACGCCCAGCTCGGCTACGCGCTCGACTCGGAGTGGTACGGGATGGGCGACTACACCGCGACGCTGCGGAAGGCGCTGCAGGGCGTGACGGTCGAGCAGGTGAATGCCGCCCTCAAGAAGCACCTGAGCGCCCGCGACCTCTCGGTGGTCATCGTCACCAAGGAGGCGGCGGCGCTGAAGCGGGCGCTGGTGGCCGACGCGCCGTCGTCCATCAAGTACGACGGCGAGAAGCCGGCGGCGCTGCTCGCCGAGGACAAGGTCATCGGGGCGATGCAACTGAACATCCCCGCCGACAAGGTGCGGGTGACGCCGGTGGCGGAGGTCTTCGCGAGATAGCCGCGGTCAGCGCAGGCGGGTTTTCGCCAGCTCGACGCGCGCCCGGAGCGCGGCATCCGCTCCGGCGGGAGGCAGGCGGAGCACGCTGTCGAGCGCTTCGCCGTACCACTTCAGCCAGGCGGTCCGGACCTGCTGTTCGACCGCCTGGTCCTGTGCGTCCTGGCCCTGCCGGCGCTCGAGCGCCAGCCGCTCGACGCCCGCCCGGGCGATGAGTTCGGCGACAGCGCCAGCATCGCGGCGGCTGGCGCCGGCGAGAAACCAGGCCGCGGCGCCGGTCGCAATCGCGACGTTGGCCATTTCGGCGGCGCTGGTCTTGTCGAGCCGATCCTGGTTGGTGTGATAGAAGCGGTCCGTGAAGTGCCAGCCGAGAAGGGACGGAATTCCAGCCGCGGCAAAGACCTCATGGTCGCTGCCCCCTTCGTAGGGGTTGGTGCGCACGGTCCACGCCGCGTCCCGCGCGCGTCGCCGGCAGATCGCCAGATAGACGTCGTTCAGGAGCGTGCCCCGCAGGGCCTCCGCCGTCAGGCCCGAGTGTCCGGACGCCCACTCGCTGGACGGGTCCGACGGGCGCGGCCAGACGGCGGACGGATCCGCCTGCTTCTCCACGAGAAACGACCCCCCGGTCTTCGAGGTGTCCTCGCCCGTCATGTCCAGCGC
>JAYTEJ010000362.1:0-4859 GCA_043735365.1 Acidobacteriota bacterium | reverse complement strand
CTTCTGCTCCACCGCGACGACGGTCGGATTGGCGTAGCGCGAATACAGGAACTTGTCGGATTTGCCCTCGTTGTAGGCTCGTACTTCCGCTGCGGTCTCGAACACGAAGGTGGTGGTTTCGTAGACGGGCGTGGTCAGCGGCGCGGCGGTGCGGCTGGCGCCGTCCCCCTGCACGAGTCGGGTGGCTGGCTTCATTCGGCAGATCCTTTTTGATAGGGGCGGCGAGACTCAGGCCTGGACGCCGCGGCCAGCGCTGCCGCCGGCAGGCTGGACGGCGTCGATGCGCTCGCCTCCGGCGCCGACCACCGGCTCGATGAATTGGCGGTAGGCGTCGCTGTAGCCGCGGTCGACGAGCTCCGCGAGCGGCAGCGTCCGGTCCGAACGCTCGTCGTAGACGCCTTTGAAATCGAGCGGTCCGATGGGATTGTGGGCAGGACGGATGACGAACAGGCCCTTGAACCGTCCGTCGAACTGCTCGAGGATGTCGCGCAACCCGGCCGCCTCGAAGGCCCCGAGCTGCTCCCCGGCCCGGCCTCGCAGATCCGCCCGCCCGGCATTGAGCTGATGCGCCCGCGCCGGCGGCGGCGACGGACTGACCAGGATGACCTGCTCGGCGCCGGCAAGCGCCACTTCCTGCAGCAGCCGCGCCAGCGAGCCGGGACGGTCGCACAGCCGGTGGGTCTCTCCGCGCCACAGGCCTTCGGCGGAGAACGCCGCCAGATGCGGCTCGGTCGCCACCGGCAGCGCCAGGGCGCCGGCGAGCGCATCCAGGGCATGGTCACGGCCAATCGCCGAAAGGTCGAACGCCTCGAGGGCGCGACCGGCGCCCTCGGGGGTGCCGGCACGGCCGAAGAAGCGCGGCCGGTGCGGCGCGCCGAGGAGGGCGAACACCAGGTCCCGCCGGGCATCCATGTCGTGCACTGTCACCAGCAGATCGCGGAACCCCGGCTGCCCCAGGTTGTCGGCCAGCAGCTCGACGTAGCGGCGCGCCAGTTCGGGATGGGACGGCGCCGCGATCGGCGCCGCGCCGCGGATCAGATTCCACAGATCGGCGACGACCCGCTCGACCACGGCGGCGGACGTCAGCGGCGAGCCGATCAGCCGCCACAGCGTGCCCTGCTGGGTGCGCCGCTTCGCCCTGGCCTGGAGCGAGGACGACACCAGCGCGCCCGCCAGCGCCGCGACGCCGACGAGGATGGCAAACAGCACCAGCCGGGGAATGATCGTCGGCAGCGCGGTCGGCGCGAACAGGGCGTCGACCCAGGTGCTGAAGCCCGATCGCAGAAAATCTCCGGCGCGTTCCAGGCCGACGAGCGTCAGCAGCAGGCCGACCGTGCCGACCACGACCGCCAGGGCGAGCAGCGCCAGCGGCAGCGCGAAGATGACCGCGGCGGCCACCAGCGCCCAGCCGGCGGCGCGCAACGGCGTCCGCCAGCCGTAGAACCGGGACGCCCCGGCCGTCCGCCAGATGCCGTCCGCTTCCCACAGCCGCGCCCCGCCGTCGACCGCGGTGAAGAAGGCGCCAATCGCCCCGGCGCCGCGCCCGGCCACGAGATCGATCTTCAGGCCAGCCTCGTGCAGCGCCCGCAGCACGCCGGCATGATAGGCCGCAGCTGTACCCGACCCGGTGAGGACGACCGCCGTCCGCAGCCGCGTCGAGTAGGAGCGATCCGGCGCGTCAGCGGGCTTCGGGGCAGGAGGCACGCGCGGGTTACTCGTTGTGAATGGTGATCAGTTTGACGATCTCGAACTCGCGGCTGCCGTTGGGGGTAACGACGGTGACCTCGTCGCCCTCCTCCTTGTTGAGCAGGCCGCGGCCGATCGGCGAGGCGGTCGAAATCTGACCCTGATCGACGTTGGCGTCCTCGGGCAGGACAAGTTGATATACCGTCATCTGGCCGGAGGCGTCGCGCAGGTGCACGGTCGAGCCGAAGCCGACCTTGTCGTGCGGGATACGGTCGAGGTTCATCAGCGAAATTTCGCTGACCCGCTTCTGCAGCATGCTGATGCGCGATTCGACCAGCCGCTGGCGTTCCTTGGCCGCCTGGTACTCGGCATTCTCGCGCAGATCGCCAAGCTCCCGCGCACGCTGAATCTCCTTCGGCAACTCGGTCTTGAGCTCCTTGTCGAGCGCATGGATCTCGTCCTCGAACTTCTTCAGCAGACGGGCTTTCATCAGTCGGATGGTAGCAGAAATCGGGCCGCACGCTGCCGTCTTCCCTGCCACGGGCATGTCCAAGATCCGCGGGCAGACGGACAAATCCCCACCAGCCACGGACGGCACGGACGAGCACGGAGGCCATGGAGGGATCACGATCGGCTGGCGTCAAGATGCCGGCCTGCCGGCATCTTGGGCGGGAGTGGGAGCGGCGGGCGGCAAGCCGCGGGGTTTGCCGCTCGCCGTTCCCATTCCCGCCCGACCGCGCTCTGCGCGGTCGCTACGCCAGCCCTGTCGCGAGAACGGCGGATCAATCGCCGTATCGCCATCCGTGCGATCCGTCGGATCCGTGCCGGCGCAACTCGTCAGGCCGGGCCGTGTCCTCCTTCCCTCCCGAAAACGTCGCGGCGGCGAAGGTAACTTCCCCACCAGGCATCCCGGCGGCCCCGGCCGCGCCCACGCTGGCAGATCGGCGGCCGCGATCGTCCTGACCCTGCTCCGCGGCCTGGAAGGACACGGCCGCGCCCCACGAGGTCGAGCGCGGCCTGCGCCCCCGGCACAGTACAATCAACCGCGGCACATGGAACACGTCTCCAGCCGGCAGAACCCCGTCGTCATGCGCTTCCGCCAACTGGCGGGCGGCGACAGCGAGGGGCAGTGGATGCTCCTCGACGGCGAGCATCTGGCCGGCGAGGCTGTCCGATCGAATATCCGGATCGAGGTCGCCGCTTTCAGCATGGCCGCCGCCGAGCGGCTGGACGCCTTGCGGTCGCAACTGGAGCGGTCCGGATCGCGGGTAATCACGGTCTCGGACCAGGTGCTGGACGTCATCAGCCCGGTCAGGCATCCCTCGGGCGTCGCCGCGATCGCGGCACGGCCGGCGTTCACGCTCGACCAGGCACTCGAGGGCACGCCTCCTCTCGCCCTGATCCTGGCCGGCGTCCAGGACCCCGGCAACGTCGGCGCCATCATCCGCGCCGCTGAAGGCTGCGGCGCCAGCGGCGTGGTCGCCACGGGCGGCACGGCGGACCCCTTCGGATGGAAAGCGCTGCGCGGCGCCATGGGCAGTGCGTTCCGCCTGCCGGTGGCGACCCGCCATCCCCTCGACGTCGCCATTGCCCGAGCCCGTGCCGCGGGCCTTCGCGTGCTCGCCACCACCGCGCACAACGGCACCCCGCTGCCCTCCTGCGACCTGCGGCGCGGGTGCGCAATCCTGCTCGGAGCGGAGGGATCGGGGCTGCCGGCCGCGGTCGTGTCCGCGGCCGACGAGCGCCTGGTCATCCCGATGCACGCGCCGGTAGAATCGCTGAACGTGGCCATCGCCGCGGCGCTCGTGCTCTACGAAGCCGGCCGCCAGCGGACCGATCCGGCCGCACGGCCGCGGAGTGCAGATGTCGCTGTTTGACGACGAGCCGGCCGCCGCCGGCCCCTCCACCCCTTCGCCGCTGGCCGAGCGCATGCGTCCGCGAACGCTCGACGAGTTCGTCGGCCAGGAGGCGCTGGTCGGCCCCGGCCGGCCGCTGCGGCGCGCCATAGACGACGACCGGCTGCAGTCGATCATCCTGTGGGGGCCGCCGGGGACGGGGAAGACGACGCTGGCGCGGCTCATCGCCAGCGTGACACGGGCACACTTCATCTCCTTCTCCGCGGTGCTGTCCGGCATCAAGGAAATCCGCACGGTGATGGCCGAGGCCGAAGAAGCGCGGCGCCGGCTGGGACGCCGCACGATCGTGTTCGTGGACGAAATCCATCGCTTCAACAAATCCCAGCAGGACGCGTTTCTCCCCCGCGTCGAGGCGGGCGACATCGTCCTGATCGGGGCGACGACCGAAAACCCCTCGTTCGAGGTCAACTCGGCGCTGCTGTCGCGATCCAAGGTCTACGTGCTGAAGCCGCTCGGCGCTTCCCAGATCGCGAAGATCCTCCGCCGCGCACTCGAGGACCGCGAACGCGGGCTCGGCGCGCTCGGCATCGAGGCCGAAGACGAAGCGCTCGCGGGGCTGGCGCGCTACGCCAACGGCGATGCCCGGGTGGCCCTCAACATGCTGGAAACGGCCGCGGGGGCCGCGGGGGCCGCGGCCCGGATCGACCTGGCGCTGGTCGCTGACCTGGCGCAGAACCGGTCGCTGCTCTACGACAAGAGCGGCGAAGAGCACTACAACCTGATCTCGGCGCTGCACAAGTCGATGCGCAACAGCGATCCCGACGCCGCGGTTTACTGGCTGGCGCGGATGGTGGAGTCCGGGGAAGACGCGATGTACATCGCGCGGCGGCTGGTGCGGTTCGCCTCGGAAGACATCGGCAACGCCGATCCCAGGGCGCTGTCGATCGCCGTCGCCGCCAAGGAGGCGGTCCACTTCATCGGCATGCCCGAGGGCAACACCGCACTGGCGCAGGCGGCGATTTACATGGCGGTGGCCGCCAAGAGCAACGCCGTCTATCGGGCCTACAACGAGGCCGCCGAGGCCGCGGCCACCGAAGTGGCCGAACCGGTCCCGCTGCACCTGCGCAATGCGCCGACGACGCTGATGAAGAGCCTGGAGTACGGGAAGGGCTACCGGTATGCCCACGACGAGGCCGAGGGTGTCGCGGCCGACATGGAGTGCCTGCCGCCGGCGCATGCCGGGCGGCGGTTCTACCAGCCGGTGGATCGCGGGCTGGAGTCCGAGATCAAGCGCAAGCTCGAGGCGCTGCGGAAGAA
>JAYTEJ010000361.1:0-2853 GCA_043735365.1 Acidobacteriota bacterium | reverse complement strand
ACGAACTCCTGACGGCTCTGGAGCAGCTTGCCGAACCGGGTCGGCGTGAAGCCTTCGACCGTGCCGACGAAGAACTTGTCCGGCTCGATGCCACCGCCGCCGTAGACCTTCCGCCCGGCATCGGTGTACTTCAGTTCCGACGCGTTATGCGCACGCTCGGCGGTCTGATCCCGGAACGTGTAGGTCAGGTACTCGTCGAAGGTGCCGTCCCACGGGCGCTGGATCATCCGGCCCGACGGCGTGAAGTAGCGGCCGGTGGTCACCGCCACCCCCGCCCCCTCGCTGATCGGGTAGACCGACTGCACCAGCGCCTTGCCGAAGGTGCGCTCGCCGACCACCAGCGACCGATCGTGGTCCTGGAGCGCGCCGCTGACGATCTCCGATGCACTGGCGCTGCCGCGGGTCACGAGCGTGACCATCGGCAGGTGCGTGTACTGGCTCTCCTCGGTGGCGCGGTATTCCTGATTGGCGTTGGGCACCCGTCCACGGGTGGAGACGATCATGTCGCCGCGCGGGAGGAAGCGGTTGGAGATGCGGATCGCCTGGTCGAGCGCGCCGCCGGGGTTCTCGCGCAGGTCGAACACCAGCCGCTTCATGCCGGCCGCGGTCAGCTTCTGGAGCGCGTCGCCCATCTCCCGGTCGGACGTCTCGGTGAACTGATCGAGCTTGATGTAGCCGGTCTCGCGGTCGATCATGAAGGCGGCGCGGACGGTGGTGATGTTGACCTCGTCGCGCTGCACGTCCATGTCGATCAGGCCGTCGTAGCCGGCGCGCCGGATCGAGATGTTGACGCTCGAGCCCTTCGGTCCCTTCAGTTTCTTGACCGCCTGGTCGCTCGTCCACCCCTTGGCGTCCTGCCCGCCGATGTGCGCGATGACGTCGAAGCGCCGCAAGCCGGCCTTGTAGGCCGGGGACCCTTCGAAGATCGACTGCACCGTGATGTCGCCGTCGATCACCTGGATGGTGATGCCGAGGCCGTAATAATGCCCCTCCTGCCGCTCGCGCATCTGCGCGTAGGCCTTGGGATCGAAGAAACTGGAATGCGGATCGAGGGTGTGGAGCATGCCGTCGATGGCCCCGTAGACCAGGCGATCCGACGGCAAATCGTCGACGTACTCCCGGTCGATGGCGTCGAGCGCGGCGTTGAAGACGCGATACTGCTGCGAGACCTCGTCCTGCCGGGCGAGCGCGCTGCCGCCGAAGAAACCGCCGGCGAGAGCGGCCAGGATCACGGCAAGAACAGCTGCGGCCAGAAAACGGGGAGTGCGCATGCTGGCATCGTAACAGACCAAGTATTGGCGCCGCAACGACTTCCGGGTGCCGCCGGCGTCGCCTGCCTTGACCGCGCCGGGCCGGCTTCCTATAATAAAGGCAGGCCTAGTACGCCATCGTCATCGACCGTCAACTGTCAGCCCTCTCAAGGATTCTCACATGCTGGGTTCTATCGGGATGCCCGAGCTGATCATTATCTTCGTGATCGCTCTGATTATCTTCGGGCCCCGGAAGCTGCCTGAGCTCGGCCGGTCTCTGGGCAAGAGCATCAACGAGTTCAAGCGCGCCTCGAACGAGCTGCGCAACACCCTCGACGAGGAAATCCGGGTGGAAGAAACGCGCTCCACCGAGCGGCCGCGGGTGTCGGAGCCGGCTGCGCCGGCGGCGCACACCTATGCCGGTGACGAGCACGCCGTGCCTCGCCAGACCGGCACCGGCGAGGTCTAGCCCACCCCATGGCCCTCGTGCCGTTCCCGGGCGCAGCTGCGCCCGACGGTGACCCACACATCCTTCTCACCGACCCCGACGTCTTCGAAGATGCCGGGGCGAAGATGTCGTTCCTGGATCACCTCGACGAGCTGCGCAAGCGGCTGATCAACTGCGTGCTCGCGCTGGTGGTCGGCTGCGTCATCTCCTTCATCTTCATCGATCGCATCTTCAGCTTCGTGATGCTGCCGCTGCAGCAGATGCTCCCCCAGGGGGGCCGGCTGATCTATACCCAGGGCGGCGAAGCCTTCATGCTCTACGTGAAGATCGGCGCGCTGGCCGGGCTGGTGATCGCCATTCCGCTCATCCTCAGCCAGTTGTGGCTGTTCATTGCGCCGGGGCTCTATTCGCACGAGAAGAAGTTCGCCATCCCCTTCGTGCTCTTCTCGACGGTCTTCTTTCTGATCGGCGCGCTGTTCTCCCACTACATCGCCTTCCCCTGGACCTGGAAGTTCTTCATCAGCTTCGAAACCCCGTACATGCAGTTCATGCCGAAGATCTCCGAGGCATTCTCGCTGTACGTCACCATGCTGCTCGGTTTCGGCCTGATCTTCCAGATGCCCACCATCGTCCTGTTCCTCGCGCGGATGGGCGTGGTCACGGCCGGCTTCCTGCTGCGCTATACCAAATACGCGGTCCTCGTCATCTTCATCGTCGCCGCAGTCATCAGCCCCGGCACCGACGTGGTGTCGCAGTTGATGATGGCCATCCCGATGCTGGCGCTCTACGCCATCAGCATCCTGGTCGCGTGGATCTTCGGTAAGAAAAAAGTCGCCTGAAATCAATGGCTTAGCGGGAGCCTTGCTCCTTGGAAAAGTTGACGGGGGGGCGCGAAAGCTCTACACTGGACGAGGATGAGACGGCGATTTTTTGCGCCCGGCTCCAGAACAGGCTGAGGATTTTTGATGGTGATGACGACGTTCTCGAAGGCACTCCGGCTCGCCGTGGCGTGTGCCGCCATGGCGACCCCGGCACTCGCTCAGGCTCCCGCGTCCCCGGCGTCCCAGCCGGCGCAGACGATGGCGGCGCCGGGCGGTGACGCGGGGCAGGAGACGCGGCCGGCAACGACCACGTTTGCGGGCGACACCGGGCTGT
>JAYTEJ010000360.1:0-3121 GCA_043735365.1 Acidobacteriota bacterium | reverse complement strand
TTGCCGGGAGAAATGATCCCGCCCACCACCGGCGTGCCGTCGGCGGTCTTGCCCAGATTGCCCGCCGCGGCCACGACGACGATGCCGGCGTCGACCGCGCGCTGGACCGCCAGGCAGAGCGGATCCTCACGATAGGATTCCAGGATCGGATGACCGAGCGACAGATTGATGACCCGGATGCGGTACTGGGCGCGATGATCGATCGCCCAGTCGATGGCGTTGATGACGTCGCTGGTCTCGCCCGAGCCGTCGGCACCGAGCACGCGCAGGCTGATGAGGTGAGCGCCGGGCGCGATCCCCTGGTAGCCGCCGTCCCCAGACGCGGCGATGATCCCGGCCACGTGGGTGCCGTGGCCGAACAGGTCGCGGTCGGCCGGCCGGCCGTCGGTGAAGTCGACGCTGGCGACGATGCGGTCCCGCAGGTCCTTGTGTTTGGCGACGCCGGAATCGATCACCGCGACGCCGATCCCCTGGCCGCTGAAGCCCTCGAACGCCCCGTCCCAGACCTGCGTCGCGCCCGTGGCCTCGGTCGTCACCGCCATCGCCCGGTACACCGGCACGTCGCCCGACGCATGATCGACGCTCGCATCCTCGCTGAACGATCCGAGCTGGCCGGCCGGGACCTCGAGCACAGCGCCGCCGCGCAGGGATTTCTTCACCCGCGCGCCATAGCGCTGCGCCAGCGCCCGCAGCGCCTCAGGCGTGCCCGACACGATCACATCCGCCGCGCCGCTGCCGCCGGCGGCGATGCGGTCCGCCAGGTCGCGCGACAGCCGGGCCTGGTGCGGACCGGCCTGCGCCGGCACACTGATCGAAATCAGGAGTGCAGCCGCGAGACTGCACAATAGCCCGCGTCGCGCCGACAAAGAGGCCAATGGACTCTGGGTCATGGGGTCGCCCTGCCTGAAACCGGTTGTGGAGAACTGTCTTCCCCTCAACGCACAGTCAATGCCATGCTGAGCTGTGAGGATTTCTGAGGGCAATACCTTCGTACAGACCGCACACAATTCGATTTTCAGGCGCATTTCGTAGGCGCCGCACGATTTCGTACAGTCCGGCCGGCTCCGGGCATCCTGCCCGGTGGCTCCGCCATCAGCCAACCCATTGACCCGGAGCCGCTGTCCTGTTCGGGTGGGTAGAGGCGACCCGTCCGATTGGCGGGCTTTTTCATCTTCCAGGCCCGGCCAACCAGTTGGCCGGTGAGGGTCATTCGTGGCCAGGACCACTCGAATACTCGTCGCGCTCGTTGTCGTGGCCGCCCTTGGCGGCGCGCTGCTGCTGGTGCGCCGCACGCCCGGGGCCGCGCCGCCGGCCCTCCGCGCGGTCCCCGATCTGCCGGCCCGCGGCGGTTCGCTTACCGCCTCCCTCCGGTCCGAGCCAGCCAGCTACAACCGTTTCGTCGACCAGTCCGCGGCGGGGGAGGTGCTGTCGCTCCTCACGCAGGCGCCGCTGGTCCGCATCGACCGGACCACCGATCGGCTCGAGCCCTGGCTCGCCGAGAGCTGGACGCGGTCCGACGACGGACGGACTTATACGCTCCGGCTGCGGCAGGGTCTGACCTTCTCCGACGGCCGTCCGTTTTCCTCGGCCGACGTGGTGTTCTCGTTTGCGGCGCTCTACGACGCCCGCGTCAACGCGGTGCTGGCCCCCGACACCTATGCCGGCGGCCAGCCGATCCGCGTCGAGGCGCCGGACCCCGTTACCGTCGTGCTGCGGCTGGCAGCGCCGTCCGCCGCCGGGCTGCGGCTGATAGACGACGTGCCGATGCTGCCGAGGCACCGGCTGCAGAAGGCGCTCGACGAAGGGAAGTTCCGGGAGGCCTGGTCGGCAGCCTCGCCGCTCGCGGACATTGCCGGCCTCGGGCCCTTCGTGCTGACGGAACACGTCCCCGGGCAGCAGCTCGTCTTCAGCCGCAACCCCCGCTACTGGCGGCGCGATGCCGCCGGCACCCAGCTGCCGTACCTCGACCGCCTGACCATCGCAGTGGTCGGCGACCAGAACAGCGAGGCGCTGCAAATGCAGCAGGGACAGATCGACCTGATGGCCAACGGGGAGATCCGGCCGGAGGATATCGTCGGGTTCCGCCGGCTGGCCGCGCAGGGGACGGTGCGGCTGATTGACGCCGGCGTCGGCCTCGATCCCAATCTGCTCTGGTTCAACCTGTCGCCGGCCGGCAGCCGCGACCCGAGGACGCCCTGGCTCCGAAGCCGGGCGTTCCGTCAGGGGGTCTCCTGCGCCATCGATCGCGACGCCGTGGTGAATGCGGTGTACCTCGGCGCCGCCGTACCCATCTACGGCCCGATCACGCCGGGCAACCAGAAGTGGTACGCGCCGGTGCGGCCGGCATGCGATCACGACCTGGCGAAGGCGCGTGACCTGTTTGCCGCCGCGGGCCTGTCGGACAGCAACGGCGACGGGATGCTCGAGGACGCCGCCGGCGTCGGGGCGCGCTTTTCAATCATCACCCAGCAGGGGCACACCATCCGCCAGCGGACGGCGGCGGTGCTGCAGGAGCAGCTGCGGCAGGCCGGCCTCACGGTGGACGTGGCGGGGCTGGACCCCGGAGCGCTCTTCGAGCGCTGGTCCCGCGGCGATTACGACAGCATCTATTTCGGCGTCCAGGCCACCGGCACCGATCCGGCACTGATGCCGCAGTTCTGGCTGAGCTCCGGAAATTTTCATTTCTGGAACCCGCGGCAGCCATCCCCCGCGACCGACTGGGAGAAGCGGATCGACGGCCTGTTCCGCCGGCAGGCGCAGTCGAACACCCTCTCTGAGCGGCAGCAGCTCATGGCCGAGGCGCAGGCCATCCTGGCCGAGGAGCTGCCGGCGATCTACTTCGTGGCCCCCGAAGTGACCATCGTCACCAGCACCCGGGTGCGCAATCCCAAGGCGGCGCCGCAGATTCCGCAGCTGCTCTGGAGCGCCGACACGCTGGCGGATGCCTCGGCGCGCTGAAGGCCTGACCCACCGACCCCTTCCAGCCGAAAAGAGAAACGTGCATCCGGGCTTTCCCCGCTTCGTGGCGCGGCGCGCCGGCGCCGCCGCAATTTTGGTGCTCGTGGTGGCCTCATCCGTCCTGGTGCTTGCCCATATGGCGCCGCCGGCCGACGCGTTCGGT
>JAYTEJ010000359.1:0-1864 GCA_043735365.1 Acidobacteriota bacterium | reverse complement strand
GCCATCGCGATCGCCAGCCGCGACTCGGTGACGGTATCCATCGCGGCGCTGAGCAGCGGCACGTTGACGCGGATGTTGCGCGTCACCCACGACCCCACGTCCACCGCGCTCGGCAGCACCTGCGAATGCCGCGGCACCAGCAGCACGTCGTCGAAGGTCAGCGCCGTGGCCACGCCGATGGCGATCTGATCGGAGTTCAGAATGTCAGTTCGAGCGTCCATGGAGGCCCCTGAGAAAAAAGGGCAGCCGGAAACCCGCTGCCCTCATAAGTATTACCAATCACGAACCCAGCACCGTGGCGCCCCTGGCACCTTGTCTATGCCGCCCCATGGCACTTCTTGTACTTCTTGCCGCTGCCGCACGGGCACGGGTCGTTGCGCCCCACCTTCGGCTCGTCGCGCTTCACCTGCCGTACGACGTCGTCGCCGCCGGTGCGCGCCGGCCGCGGCGGCCCCGTGGGTGCGGCGGCGGGTGCCGCATGGCGAGCGGCTCCGAGCGCCCCGAACGGCGACGGCGCGGCGGCGGGGGAGTTCAGGGTGATCTGCTGCGGCGGCCGACGCGGCGCCGCGGGACGGATCGGCGGCTGATCGGGATCGTCGCCCGAGACCGGCGTCAGCCTCCACAGGTAGCGGACGATCTCCTCCTCGACGCGGTCCTTCATCGCCGTGAACAGCGCGAAGCTTTCCTTCTTGTACTCGACGAGGGGATCGCGCTGGCCGTAGCCGCGCAGGCCAATGCCTTCCTTGAGATGGTCGAGGCTGTAGAGGTGGTCCTTCCACTGGGCGTCGACGATCTGCAGCATGATGTCGCGCTCGACGCGGCGCAGGATGTCGGCGGGGACGAGCCCTTCCTTGGCTTCGTACTTCTGGAGGATGGGCGCCCACAGCGCGTCGGTAATCTCTTCCGGCTTGAAGCCGTCGAGCTCCACTCCGCTCAGGTCGGCCACCTCGATGCCGTAGGTCTCGCTGACCGACTGCAGCAGCGCGTCGATGTCCCGCTCTTCCGGATCGACGGCGTCGCCCGTGTAGGTCTCGACGGTGCTGTCGAGCAGCTCCTCGGCAAGGGTCAGCAGGTACTCGCGGCTTTCGACCGACTCCGCGTCGGTGATGTGGATCCGCCCCTCGAGCAGTTCCCGTCGCAGCGCGTAGATGCTCTCGCGCTGCTTGTTCATGACATCGTCGTACTCGAGCAGGTGCTTGCGGACGGCGAAGTTCTGTGCCTCGACCTGCTTCTGCGCCCGGGCGATGGCGTTGGTCACCATCTTGTGCTCGATCGGGACCCCCTCCTCCATGCCCAGCCGCTGCATCAGTCCGGCGATGCGGTCGGACCCGAAGATCCGCATCAGGTCGTCTTCAAGCGACAGGTAGAACCGGGACGAGCCGGGATCCCCCTGCCGGCCGGCGCGGCCGCGCAGCTGATTGTCGATGCGGCGAGCCTCGTGGCGCTCGGTGGCGATGATGTGCAGCCCCCCGACCGCGACCACCTCTTCGTGTTCGGTGTCGGTCTGGGCCTTGAGCGCGGCGAAGATGCGGTCGTACTCGGGGCGGGGCACCCGGTAGAAGTTGTCGAGGTGGAAGAAGTAGACGAACTCCTCGTCGTCGATGAACTTGGCCTCGGCGCGGGGCAGCTTCTCGGCGATCTGGTCGGCGAGACTGCGCTGGCGGGCCATGAATTCGGCATTGCCGCCCAGCAGAATGTCGGTGCCGCGGCCGGCCATATTGGTGGCGATCGTCACCGTCGCCTTGCGGCCGGCCTGGGCGACGATCTCGGCTTCCTGCTCGTGGTACTTGGCGTTCAGCACCACGTGGCGGATGCCGCGCAGCTTGAGCAGCTTGGACAGCCGCTCCGACTTCTCGATCGACAC
>JAYTEJ010000358.1:0-2536 GCA_043735365.1 Acidobacteriota bacterium | reverse complement strand
GGCGGCGGCGAGCCAGGCGGCGCGGACCTACACGGTGAAATCCGGCGATACGCTCAGCAAGATCGCCAAAGAGCACCTCGGCAACGCCAATGCCTACATGCAGATTTTCGAGGTCAACCGCGATCAGTTGTCCAATCCCGACCAGATCAAGCCGGGACAGATCCTCAAACTGCCCTGATTCATGATGCCACCGTCGACGCGGGGAGTTCCGCGCCGGCGGCCGCGCCGAGTGGGTCCCAGCCCGGCCGTTGGTATAATGCTGGGGAGGGGGATCTGCCGCAACACGCCACGCGCCTTACCGTCCTGCTGGTGGAAGACGACCTGGAGGGGCGCCGTCTCTGCGCCGAGTGGCTGCGCCGTGCCGGGTTCCACGTCGAGGAGGCCCACAACGGCCTGCAGGCGCTCGAACGGGCGTTCGAGGTCCGTCCCGACCTCATCGTTGTCGATCTCAACATCCCCGGCATCGATGGTTTCGAACTGACCCGACGGCTGCGCCAGGACAATCGTACCCGGGCGGTGCCGATCCTGGCCGTGACCGGCTACGCGGCCTTCGCGGCCGAACCGGATCGAGCCCAGCGTGCCGGGTGCGATGCGGTCCTCCAGAAGCCGTGCGCGCCGGATGTCCTCGAACGTTCCCTCCGCAGCCTGGCCACCGGTCACCGCCGCCTCGGCGAGGCACAACCCTGATGCCGGGCCGCGCCGCCGCGTCCCGTGGTACGGCTCCGCTCATTCTCCTGGTCGAGGATTTCGAGGACGCCCGCGAGATGTACCGGGACTATCTGACGTTCGCGGGGCTGCGTGTCGAGACCGCCGGCGACGGCCACGAGGCGCTGCGGAAGGCCCGGGCGTTTTCGCCCGATCTCGTGCTGATGGACTTGTCGCTGCCCGGTCTCGACGGATGGGAAGCGACCCGGCTGCTCAAATCCGACCCCGCCACCCGGCATCTGGTGATCGTGGCGCTCAGCGCCCACGCACTCGCGGCCGAAGGCGAGCGGGCGCGTGCGGCGGGATGCGACGGCTTCATCGCCAAACCCTGCCTGCCGCCTGACCTGCTCGCCCAGGTCCAGACCTTTCTCAAGAAGCAGAAGCCGGCGGCGAAAGCCAGGCCCCGCGCGAAGCGGCCCCACTGATGGCCGGATCTCCCGGACCCGGTGAAGGCGCGTCATCCGACCGCCCGGTCGTGCTCCTCGTGGAGGATCATGCCGACACCCGGATCATGTACGCCGAGTTCCTGTCGTTGTCGTTCGCGGTGCTCACGGCTGGCAGCGGGACCGAAGCGCTGGAGACGCTGCGAACGGAGCGCCTCGACCTGCTGATCACCGATCTTTCGCTTCCGGGACTGGACGGCTTCCAGCTGATCGCCCGAGTCCGGGCCGATCCGGCCACGTCCCGCCTGCCGATCATCTGCCTCAGCGGCTACGGCGGACACGTCCACGAGCAGCGCGCCCGGGACGCCGGCGCGGACCGTGCCCTGCAGAAACCCTGCATGCCGGACACGCTGGAGGAGATCGCGCTCGCGCTCCTTCAGCATCCCGAGCGGTGACAGTGAGAGTCGAAATCTTAGGAGGCACCCGCCGGACCGGGTGTGACGAGGTGTGACGCTGGCTACACACTCGACCGCACGGCGGCTCCGGAAACAGCAGGTGGTGGAGGACATCGTCCACGCCGACCTCAACCTGGCGGCCGCCGCCCTCCTTTATGACATGGCGGCCATGCAGCCGACGGAACGCAGCCAGTTCGGCTACAAGCGGGCCGCGAAGGCGCTGGTCAGCCTGCCGGCTCCGGTGGCGGACCTGGTGGCCGCCGACGCGCTTCGCGATGTGCCCTTCATCGGGCCGTCGAGCACCCGCGTCGTCACGGAACTCGTCGAGCATGGCCAGTCGGCCACCGTCGAGTCGGCGCTGGCGAAGAGCCCGGCGCGCGCCAAGGTGCTTCAGCTGCGCGGTTTTCGTGATGGCTATCTGAGCCATTTGGCGCTGACGCAGGCGCTGGCCGCGCCGCTCGGCAGCGGCCTTGTCGAGCTCGCCTCCTACCAGGGAGATTTTCAGACGCACTCGACCTGGAGCGACGGCGCGCTCTCGATTGCTGACATGGCAACGGCGGCGGCGGCGCGCGGACATTCCTGCCTCGGCGTCACCGACCATTCCCACGGCCTGCCGATTGCCAGAGGCATCAGCCCGGCCGACGTCGCGCGGCAGCATCAGGAGATCGACGATCTGAACCGCACGCTGGCAGGACGATTCCGCGTCTACAAGGGCATCGAAGCGAACATCCTCGCCGACGGCAGCCTGGACGTGCAGCCGGACGAGCGCGCGGCCTTCGACTTCATCGTCGCCTCGCCGCACTCGCTGCTGCGCAAGCCCGACGACCAGACCGCGCGGATGGTCGCCGCGGTTCGCGGCGCCGGCGTCACCATCCTTGGCCATCCCCGCGGGCGCATGTTCAACAGCCGCGCCGGCGTGCTCGCCGACTGGGACCGCGTCTTCGCCGAAGCGGCGGCACGCCGCGTCGCGATAGAGCTCGATGGCAACTGGCA
>JAYTEJ010000357.1:0-8103 GCA_043735365.1 Acidobacteriota bacterium | reverse complement strand
GTCATGCGCCTGCTGATCGAGATCGGGCCCGAGGCGTCCCCAGAGCGCGTCGACGAGGCGATCCGCGGGCGGCTGGCGAAGAAGGTCAAGATTCCCGGGTTCGGCCACCGCGTCTACCACACCGAGGACCCGCGGGCGACGCACCTGCGGCGGATGTCGAAGGAGCTCGGCGAGCGCGCCGGCAATACCCGCTGGTTCCAGATGTCGCAGCGGATCGAGGCGGTCGTCAAGGGGGAGAAGACGCTCAATCCCAACGTCGACTTCTACTCGGCGTCCACGTACTACACCCTGGGCATCCCGATCGACCTGTTCACGCCGATCTTCGCGGTCAGCCGCGTCGCCGGCTGGACCGCGCACTGCCTCGAGCAGTACGCCAACAATCGCCTGATCCGCCCCCGGACCGACTACATCGGCCCCCAGTACCCGCAGACCTTCCTGCCGCTCGACCAGCGCTAGGGTCGCCGCCCCGTTCGACACCGCCGTAGGGCCGCTGTCGGCCGCGGGGTATAATCACCACGACCTCCTGAGCAATGGATCAGCGCTTCATCCGTAATTTCTCCGTCATCGCGCATATCGACCACGGCAAGTCCACCCTCGCGGATCGGTTCCTGGAACTGACCGGGGCCCTCCAGGCCCGCGAGATGGAGGCGCAGGTGCTCGACTCGATGGATCTCGAGCGCGAGCGCGGCATCACCATCAAGGCGCACGCCGTCCGGCTCACCTACCAGGCGGACGACGGCGGCACCTACGTGCTGAACCTGATCGACACCCCAGGCCACGTCGATTTCTCCTACGAGGTGACCCGCTCGCTCGCCGCCTGCGAAGGCGCGCTGCTGCTGGTCGACGCGTCGCAGGGGGTCGAGGCGCAGACGCTGGCCAACGCCTACCTGGCGGTCGAGAACAACCTCGAGATCATCCCGGTCATCAACAAGATCGACCTGCCGGGCGCCCAGCCCGACGAAGCCAGGCGGCAGATCGAGGAGATCGTCGGCCTCGACGCCGCCGGGGCGGTGCTCGCCAGCGCCAAGGAAGGCACCGGCGTCCACGAGATCCTCGAGGCGATCGTGGCGCGGCTGCCGTCGCCGGTGGGCGATCCCGACGCGCCGCTCAAGGCGCTGATCTTCGATTCCTGGTACGACGCCTACCGCGGCGTCATCATCCTGACGCGGGTGATTGACGGCGCCGTCCGCGCCGGCATGAAGATCCGGCTGATGGCGAAGGGGCAGGAATACGACGTCGATCAAGTCGGGGTGTTCTCGCCCAAGCCGACGGTCGCGGTGGAGCTCGGCGTCGGCGAGGTCGGCTTCATCTTCGCCGGGATCAAGACCGTCAGCGACGCGCAGATCGGCGACACCATCACCGAGGCCTCGCGGCGGACCGCCGCGGCCTTTCCCGGCTTCAAGGTCAGCAAGCCGATGGTCTTCGCCGGGCTCTATCCGGTCGAAGGCAGCGAGTATCCGCAGCTGCGCGACGCGCTCGAGAAGCTGCGGCTCAACGACGCGTCGTTCTTCTTCGAGCCGGAGACCTCGGCGGCGCTCGGCTTCGGCTTTCGCTGCGGCTTTCTCGGCCTTCTCCACATGGAAATCGTCCAGGAGCGGCTCGAGCGCGAGTTCAACATGGACCTGGTCACCACCGCGCCGGGAGTGCTCTACCGGGTGACCACCACCGACGGCGTCGTCCGGGAAATCGACAGCCCCTCGAAGCTGCCCGATCCGGGCCGGATCGAGAAGATCGAGGAGCCGGTGATCACCGCGATGATGCTGACGCCGTCCGAGCACGTCGGCGCCATCCTGCAGCTCTGCCAGGAGAAGCGCGGCGTCCAGAAGTCGATCGAATATCTGGCCCGCGACCGCGTCCTGGTGACCTACGAGCTGCCGTTCAACGAAGTGGTGATGGACTTCTACGATCGGCTGAAGACGATCTCGCGCGGCTATGCCTCGCTCGACTACCACGTCACCGGCTATCAGGAAGCGCCGCTGGTGAAGCTCGACATCCTGGTCAACGAGGAGCCGGTCGACGCGCTCTCCAGCATCGTCCACCGCGACACCGCCTACAACCGCGGCCGGGCGCTGGCGGCGAAGATGCGCGAGCTGATCCCGCGGCAGATGTTCGAGATCGCCATTCAGGCGGCGATTGGCACCCGGATCATCGCCCGTGAGTCGGTCAAGGCGCTGCGCAAGAACGTGCTCGCCAAGTGCTACGGCGGCGACATCTCGCGGAAGCGGAAGCTGCTCGAGAAACAGAAGGAAGGCAAGAAGCGCATGAAGCGGGTCGGCCGGGTCGAGATTCCTCAGGAGGCCTTCCTGGCGGTCCTCAAGGTCGGCAGCGAGTCGTAGCGCGGCACATCATGAGCTTCCAGAAATCCACCGTCCGCGAGTATTTCGAGTCGATCGTGATCGCAGTGATCCTGGCGCTGTTCGTGCGCACCTGGGTGGTGCAGGCTTTCAAGATTCCGACCGGGTCGATGGAGAACAACCTGCTCATCGGCGACCATCTGCTGGTGAACAAGTTCATCTTCGGCCCGACCGCGGGGGCGATCGAGCACGCGCTGCTCCCGGTCCGCGAGCCGCACCGCGGCGACGTCGTCGTCTTCAAGTATCCCGACGAGCCGGACCGCGACTTCATCAAGCGGGTGATCGGGCTGCCCGGGGAGACCCTGGAGCTGAAGAGCAAGAAGGTCTATATCGACGGACGCCCGCTCGACGAGCCCTACGTGCACTTCCTCGAGCCTGCGCACGAGGCGCAGGAGATCACCTCGTTCGACGTCCGCGAGCGCTACGGCCCGGTGCGGGTGCCCGAGGGGCAGTACTTCGTGATGGGGGACAACCGCGACAATTCGCAGGACAGCCGCTACTGGGGCTTCCTGCCCCGCGGCTACATCAAGGGACGCGCCCTGATGATCTACTGGTCCTACGAATCGGGGCGCGAGGACTATCTCGACGAGGGCATGGGGGCGTCGCTGCGGCGGCTGGCCTCGGTGGTCACGCACTTCTTCACCAAGACGCGCTGGGAGCGGCTCTTTCACCAGATCCACTAGGGCAGGCCTGATGGCCGGAGGGACGCATGATTCGCAGGATCGTGAAGATCGCGGTGTTCCTGCTCATCGCGAACGGCGTCTACCAGATTGCTCCGGTCGCCTACCGGCAGATCAAGTTCACCGACGCGCTCAACGAGCTGGTGCTCTACGGGCAGAGGTCGAACGACGCGGAGCTCGCCAGCCGGGCGCTGGCGCTGGCGGCCGAGAACGACGTGCCGCTGGATCGCGAATACGTGAAAGTGCGGCGGCAGGTGGGATCCGTACACATCGACGCCAGCTACGTCGAGCCGCTCCACCTGCTCCCCGGCTACACCTACTTGAGGCAGATCGACATCGACGCCAAGGCGCTCGACCTGAGCACCGAGCCGATTCCGCGCTGACTCGGCCCCCCGGGGGCGCTAGCCGCGCTCGTCCGCCGCGCGTGGCGCCTCCGCCACCGGCCGCGGCGCCGGGGACTGCGGCGTCTCGGCCGGGCGGGGACGATGGAGCAGCAGCTTGTCGTCGGGCTTGCCCTGTTCGCGGATGAATTCGAGGACGTGGGTCATCGCCTGAATCGATGACTCGAGCGTGCCCTCGACACCGCGGCGGCGCAGCCGCAGCTCGGTGATGTCGCGCTCGATCTCCTCGAGCCGGGCCTGTGCTTTCTGCAGCAGGAGATCGGCGCGCCCCTGCGCTTCCCGGACGATCAGCTTGGCTTCGCTCTGCGCCGCGGTCCGGACCTCGTCGGCCAGCCGCTGCGCGGTGAGCAGGGTGTTGCGCAGGTTGGCTTCGCGGTCGCGATGCTCCACCAGCTGCCCCTCGAGGCGTTGCAGGTCCTGGCGCAGCCGGTCGATCTCGCGGAGCGCGTGTTCGTAGTCGTCGGCCGCCTCGGTCAGGAAGGCGACCACCTCGGTGCGGTCGAGCCCGCGCAGTACCGTCTTGAAGCGCTGCTGGCGCAGGTCGAGCGGCGCGATGCGCATGACGCGCTCGGCCGGGCGCGAGCCGCTCTGCGCCGCGGAAGTGGATGCCGGCCGGTCGTGGTCGCCGGGTTCGTCTGCGAACATCAAGCCCTCACAGTCCGTCTGCCGAAAATCGCGGTACCGACCCTGACGAGGGTCGCCCCTTCCTCCACCGCCGCCTCGAAGTCGTGGCTCATGCCCATCGACAGGTGCCGCAGCGCCGCGGCCGGCAGCCCTTCGGCCAGCCAGCCGTCGCGCAGCGCCCGCAGCCGGGCGAACCAGGGGCGGGTCTGCTCCTGGTTGTCGTTCCAGGGCGGGATCAGCATCAGCCCGGCGACCCGGACGGCACGGGCCTCGAGGGCGGCGTCGAGCACCCGCCGCGCCTGCTCCGCCGGCGCCCCGAACTTGGTGGCCTCGCCGGCGAGATCCACCTGAATCAGGATCTCGGGCGCCGCCTGCTGCTCGACCGCGGCGGCGTCGAGCCGCCGCAGCAGCTCGACCGAATCGACTGAATGGATGCAGGCAAAGCCGGCCGCGGCCTTGCGGACCTTGTTCGACTGCAGGTGGCCGATGAGATGCCACCTGATCTCCTTGTCGGCCGTGTCGGTGATCTTCTGCAGGGCCTCCTGGACCTTGTTCTCGCCGAAGTCGCGCTGCCCGGCGGCGGCGGCGGCGCGGACGTGATCGGCGCTGAAGGTCTTGGAAACGGCGATGAGAGTGATTTCCGCCGGGTCCCGGCCGACGCGGCGCGCGGCGGCGTCGAGCCGGGACCCGACGGAGCGGAGGTTGGCGGCAATCGCGGCGTCCACCGTCAGTGCCGGATTACTTGACGTACTGCTTGAGCATCTCGAAGTTGGTCTGGGCTTCCTTGGCGTTGGGGCCGTTCGGCGCAAGCTTCACGTAGGTCTCGAACTCCTTGGCGGCCTCGGGCAGCTTGCCGAGGTTGAGATTGGTGCGGCCGAGCATGAAATGCGACTCGGCGTGGTTCGGGTTGGCCGCCGCCGCGGCGGCAAAGTGCTCCTGCGCCTTGGCGAAGTCGTTGGCGTTCCAGGCGATGACGCCCTGGTTGTAGAGCGTGTCGGCGCTCATCGCCGTGCCCGCCGCCCCGCCGGCGGTGCCGGCGCGCTTGCTGGCCTCGGCGCTCATCGCCTGCGCCTCGGTGAACTTCTTCTGGTCGTTGTAGATCGCGGCCAGCCCGTAGTACGCCTCGACCGAGTTGGGGTCGAGCTCGAGCGCCTTCTTGTAGGCGGCCTCGGACTGGACGTAGTCCTTCTTGAGCCCGTAGGTGGCGCCGATGTTGAGGTAGCACTCGGTGCACTTGGGAACGTCGGCCAGCACCTCGTTGAACTTGGCCACCGCCTCGTCGTACTTCCCGGAGTTGCTGAGCGCCGCACCCTCAGAGAAGGCGGCCTTCAGCCCCTCCATCTTGGCGGTCGCCTTGGCGGCTTCCTCCTTGCTCATCGGCGCGCCCGACCCGCCTGGCTTGAGGGTCACGGTGATCTCGGCGATCTCGAGTCCGACGCGGATGTTCGACGTCTGCTTGAGCCCGTCTTTTTCCGCGGTGACGGTGTAATTGCCGGGGGGCAGGCCGATCTGCATGAATTCCCCCTTCTTGCTCTTCAACGTGAACTTCGAGTTGGTGTCGATCTGCATCAGTGTGATCGCCGCACCGTCGACCGGCTTGCCGTCCGCGTCCACGACCTTGCCCTTCAGCCCGCCCGTCTGGGCCCAGGCCGGCGATGCCGCCGCGAGCCCCAGCACGACCGCAAGGATCGTCATGGAGCGGCCGAGAATCCGTTTGCCCGCCATTGCAACCTCCGTAAATGCCTGAAAACAGTACGTCCCCTTGTGACTGACGCATCCCAGTTTACCATCGCGCGTCGGCCGCGACCCTGCCGCGGTACGCTCACCCGGCCGGGGCGACGTTGGTGATCAGGTATTCCAGCACCGGACCGCGGCTGGCCGCCCGGGAATTGATCGCCCGCCGTGCCTCGACGGTGCGGACCCGCAGCCCGGCCGCCCGGGCCTCGTCGTCGCCATAGATCGACCCGATTTCCGGCGCAAACGAATTGCTGAGCAGGACCTGCGCCCCCCGCCTGGCCAGCTCGACCACCCGGGCGCGCAGCCGGGCCTGCGCGTCCGCGCCGAACCCGCCCGACGTGTAACCGGTGAACCGCGACGTCGGGCTGACGGGGGCGTACGGGGGATCGAGGTAGACGAAGTCTCCCTGCCCGGCCGCCTCGAGCGCGGCGTCGAACGGCTGCACCTCGAGCGAGACGCCGGGCGCCCGGAAGACGGCCGAGAGCCGGCGGAGGTTGTCCGGGTCGCAGATCCGCACCGAGGCGTGGCGGCCGGCGGGGACGTTGAACGTCCCTTTGGCATTGACCCTGAACAGGCCGTTGTAGCCGGTGCGGTTGAGGTAGATCAGCATCGCCGCCAGCGGCGCGGTGTAGGCGTCGGCGGGGGCCGCCGCGGCGTGCACCACCCGGCGAGCCGGATTGAACTGCCGGTCGCGAACCTCGTAGAAATGCATTCGCCCGCCGGCGCGGTGCCCGGCATCGAGGGCCCACAGCGCCTCGATCACCGCCTCCACCTGATCGCGGACCATCCGGTAGGAGCCGATGATGTCGGCATTGATATCCGACAGCCGGACATCGCGGCCGTCCGCGCGGCCGCTGTTCTGCAGGTCGAGAAAGACGGCGCCGCTGCCGACGAAGGGCTCGAAGTAGCGGGCGAACGTCCGCGGATAGAACGGCCGCAGCGCCGGGAGCAGCTGGCGCTTGCCCCCTGCCCATTTGAGCACCGGCCGGACGCCGGGTTGCGCGGCAAGCGCCGCCGGCCGCGGGGTCATCGATCGCCAGCCCGTCCCGCGGCCTGCGAGGAGTCCTCTTCGAAGAAGCGTTCGATATCCCCGAGATCGTGGGTCACCGGGGCGGGCGGCAGCGACGCCCGGAACCTGGCGCCGTAGCCCATCGTCCGCAGCCGCGGGTCGAGCACCGCCAGGAGGCCGCGATCCTGCCGGTGGCGGAGCAGCCGTCCGAGGCCCTGCTGCAGCGCCAGCACCGCCAGCGGGATCTGATACTCGCCAAAGGCCGATCCGCCGCGCGCCACGATCGCTTCGATCCGCGCCGAGGTGATCGGGTCGCCCGGGGAGGCGAACGGCAGCTTGTCGATGATCACGCAGCTGAGCGCCTCGCCGACCACGTCCACCCCCTGCCAGAAGCTCGAGGTCGCCAGCAGGACCGCGTTCGGCGTCGCCTTGAAGTCGCGCAGCAGCGCCGATCGGGGTGCGGTGCCGTGGACCAGAATCGGATACGCGATCTCGGCAGACGCCAGCGCCTGCACGGCCCGGAGGTTGGCGTAGCTCGTGAACAGCACGAAGGCGCGGCCGCGGCTGCGCTTGACGATCTCCACCACCTCGCGCGCCACCGCCGCCGCGAACTCGGGCGATCGCGGATCGGGCATCCGCTTCGGCAGGTACATCAGCGCCCGCGTCTGGTAGTCGAATTCCGAGGCCAGCCGCACTTCCTCGGCGCGGCGGATGCCGAGACGGCTGCGGATGTACTCGAAGGATCCGTCTACCGTCAGCGTCGCGGAGGTCAGTACGGTGGCCTTCATCCGGTCGAGCAGCAGCTCACGCACCACCGCGGAGACGTCTATCGGCGCCGCGCGCAGGAACACGCCGCGGCCCCGCACCTCGAGGTAATAGACGAAGCCCGGGTCGTCGGCGCGGAGCAGGAAGCCGAGATCGGTGCGGATCTCCGCGGCCCGGCGTCCTGCCGCCAGGACGTCCTCCGGCACGTCCCGCGCCAGCGCGATCTCCGCCTCGAGGGCCTCGATCGCCGAGACCAGCTCGGCTCCCTCCTGCGCGATCCTGGCCAGGTGGGGACTGCCGACGCGCACCCGGTTGTCGGCGCCGCTCAGCCCCGGCGTCTCCATCCGCATCACCTGCAGCGCCGCGAAGAACACCCGCGCCCGGTCGCGGACGCGATCGCCGGCGTCGCGCAGGCCGGCAATCAGGTCGCGATCGCCGCCCGGGATCGCACCCGCCGTCCGCTCGACGTCGCGGGCGAGATCATCGACGCGATAGCTGCTGACCGCGAGGCCGAAGTACTGCGTGGCGACATC
>JAYTEJ010000356.1:0-6976 GCA_043735365.1 Acidobacteriota bacterium | reverse complement strand
CCGTCCGGCTGACGATCGCCGCCCCCTGTTTGCGGTAGGCGTCGTCCGTGAACCCGGCGGCCGCGCCCGCCCCCTGCTCGACGACGACCTCGAGCCCGGCCTTGAGCAGCCCGGCGACGGCCAGCGGGACGACGGCGACGCGAGCCTCGCCGGGCCACGTCTCCTTGGGGATACCGACTTTCATGGGTGCGATTTTATGCGATTTGCGCCCGCGCGCTACTTCTTCAGCCAGTCGGCGATGGCAGTGGCCACCGCGGCAGCAACCTTCTTGTCCTTGAGGTCCTCGTATTCGGAGACCTCGCCGCTCTCGGCGGGTACCAGCAGGTGGTTGATGCCGGCGAGGTGGCGCAGTTCGACCGGTCCTCCCTTCTTCCTGCCACGCGCCAGCTCGGCGAGGGCGTCCGCATTCGCCGGGGTGACCTGGGTGTCGAGATCGCCCTGCAGGATGAGGATCGGCTGCCGGATCTTCGCCATGGTCTTCGCGGGATCGAACATCAGGAAGCTGCGGAACCAGGCGGTGTCGGCCTGCGCGCGCAGCTCCGGCGGAATCCCCTCCCATCCTTTCTCGGCAACCACCGCGGCCTGGATCCGCTGCTGGAGATCGATCTTGGTCTGACGCTCGGGTTCGGGCGTCTTCAGGAGATCGAGCGCGTGGCGCTGCTGATCGAGGATCAGCGCGCTGCCTGGTTTTCCCGGCGTGGCGATCAGGACCAGCCGGGCGACCCGCTTGTCGCGGGCCGCGGCCAGCATCGCGACCGCGCCTCCTTCGCTGTGCCCGACGACCGCGATATGTCCCGGCTCGACATCCTGCCGGCGATCCATCCATTTGAGCGCGGCGGAGAGGTCGTCGGCGTAGTCCTGCAGCGTCGCCCGTTCGCTGCGTCCGCCGCTTTGCCCGATGCCCCGCTTGTCGTAGCGCAGCACGATGAAGCCCTGCGCGGCGAGCGAGCCGGCCAGCTGCGCGAAGATCGGAATGCCCGCCACTTCTTCGTCGCGCTCGACCGGTCCCGACCCTCCCACCAGCACCACCGCCGGGTAGCGCAGCCGGCCGACGCCCGGGGGCGTCGTCAATGTCCCAGAGAGGTTGAAGCCGGCGTCGGGAATGACGACGTCGGTGTCGGTCTGGTTGCGGATGGGCTGCGGCCGGGTGCCGATACCGGCGAGATCCGAACGGATCAGCCGCAGGCCGGCGGACGCCACTTCGACGCGCACCAGCCGTCCCCGCGCGTCGATGGCCAGCTCCCCCTCGAGCGGGCCGGCAGGATTCTCGAACGTGAGCTTGTAGAGCCGGATGGCGAGCGGCCCCGAGGCGCTCGCCAGCTGTTCTTCCGTCACTGCCTTGACGCGGACCTTGATCTCCGACGACGGAACGACGTAGACCGGGAGCTCCGTCCCGGGCGCCGCCGCCGCGAGGCGGGCGGCCAGGGCGATATAGCCGGCATAGAAGTTATTCGGCAGGATGATGGTGCGAGCCGAGATCTGGTCGGTGCGCGAGGTGGTCGCGCTGTTCTGGGTGATGACGTTCGTTGCCGTTGTCACGCCGAAGGTGGTCGTGATTGCCAGCGTCCGCCCGGGCTGCGAGGCTTCGATGTGGAGGTCGGTCGGCTGCCAATCGGCAGTGTATTTGAGCTCGAACCTGTTGAGGATGATGTTCAGGGGGGCGCCGAAGGTGGCGGTCGAGGAAATCACCCACGAGGAGCCGGCGCGCGCCACCCGCGCCCGTTCGACGCCGACCCGCCGGCCGCCGAGAAAGAGCGTGAACTCGGATTCTCCCTCGACCGGGGCGACGGCAATCTGCGTTTGCCGCGGCGCAGCGGCGGCGGCGGCGACGGGCGCTGGCACCCCTGCCGCCGGCGCGTTCTGACCGGCCCGGCCGGGCGTCGCTGCCGCCGGCCCGATCAGGAGGACGGCCGACGCGGCGATACAATAGCGGAACAAATCCATCCAGTCAGGATATCAGCAACCTCCGCATGGCTTCAGCTTCCGATTATCAGGTTCTGCGACACGCCGCCGCTCTCATCGATCGCTCCGCCGAGCGGGGGCGGCTGCGTCTCTCGGGGGCGGATCGCCGCCGCTACCTGCAGGGGCTGCTCACCAACGACATCGAGGCGCTGGCCCCCGGCACCGGCTGCTACGCCGCCTATCTGACCGCGCAGGGCCGGATGATTGCCGACATGCGCCTCTTCGAGCTTGGCGAGGCGCTGATCGTGGACCTCGATCGGCAGGTGAGCGACCTGGTCCGCGACAAGTGGGACGCGTTCATCTTCAGCGAAGACGTGACGATCGAAGACCGGTCGGCGGCGCTGTCGCAGCTCGGCCTCTATGGGCCGCTCGCGCCGCAGGTGCTTGCCGAAGCGCTCGGCGCCGCCGGCGCGCAACCGCTGCTGACCGCCGATGTTCTCGAAGCGATGCCGCTCAACGCCTGCGACAGCCGGACTATCGACGGACAGGACCTGGTGGTTCTGCGAAGCGATGCTGCCGGCGAGAGGGGCTTCGACATCCTGATGCCGGTGGAGCGCACGGACGACGTTGCCGGCCATCTCGAGCGTGCCGGGGCCGTGCGGATCGGGGCGGAGGCCGTCGAGGCGCGCCGGATCGAATCGGGACGCCTCCGCTTCGGCATCGACATGACCGCGGAGACGATTCCGCTCGAGGCCGGGATCGAGGATCGCGCCATCAGCCTGACCAAGGGGTGTTACGTCGGCCAGGAGGTGATCATCCGGGTGCTGCACCGTGGCCACGGCCGCGTGGCGCGGCGTCTGGTGGGCCTGTCGCTGGCATCGAACGAGGCGCCGCCGCGGGGCGCGGCCATCAGCAGCGGCGAGCGGGAGGTTGGCGCGGTGACCAGCGCGGTGGTGTCACCGGCGCTGGGGCACGCGATCGCGCTGGGCTACGTGCACCGCGACTTCACCGCGGCCGGGACGCCGCTGACGGTCGCCGGTTCCCCGGCGACCGTCTCCGTGCTGCCATTTGCCTGAGTCTCGCGCCGCGCTCAGCTGAGCTCGTCGGCGGACTTGGCGCCGTAGAACTCGTACCAGGGATGCGCGGCCTTGAGACGCTCGTTGACGTTGGTGATGTTCTTCACCCCTTCGTCCTCGAGCCACTTGCGGAACGCCGCGCCGCCCTGCTTGCCGTAAACCGCGACCCCGTTGGCCCACGTCGCCCGTCCGCAGAGCACGCCCGAGAACCGCGTGCCCGCTTCGCCCGCCAGCTCCAGCGTCTCGCTGAACTCCGGATTGCTGACGCCGGCAGACAGATAGATGAACGGCCTGGTCGAAACCTCCGCCGAGCGGCGGAAATGCTCCATCGCTTCCTTGCGGGAGTAGGCGGACTGCCCGCCCGACGACTTCGCCCCCTCGACGAATTTCATGTTGATCGGCACTTCGACCTTCATGACGTCGACGCCGTAGCGATCCTTCGTGAACTCCTGCATCGTCTTGATCACCAGCTCGGGCTTCTTCTTCGCGAACTCGAGGCTCTTCTCGTCGAGGCCGTTCTCGTAGACGATGAATTCAGCGAAGAACGGAATGTCGTTGGCCAGGCACTCGTCGCCGATGCGCTCCACCCAGGCGTGCTTGCGGGTGTTGATGTCGTCGGTGTCGCCGGGCGCGTAGTAGAGCAGGATCTTGAGGCAGTCGGCTCCGGACTCCTTGAGCCGGCGCACCGACCAGTGGTCGAGGAGGTCGGGCAGGCGCCCCGGGGTGTTGGCGTCGTAGCCGGTCTTCTCGTAGGCGAGCAGCAGCCCCGAGCCTTTGGCGCGGCGCTTGCTGGCGGGAAGGCCCCATTCGGGGTCGAGCAGGATGGCGCTCGCGTGCTGGGTCAGGACCTCGGTGACGAGGGTCTTGAACTCTTCCATCTCACGGTCGCCGACCTCGGAGCCCTTCTCCTTGGCGAGCGACTTCTTGAGCGATCCGCGCTGGTCCATGGCGGCGGCGGCGATCACGCCGCGGTCGTTCGAAACAGCCTTCATTCCCGCGAGCTTGCCTGGTGTGATTTTCACGGTCGTCTCTTTCCTGCCTCTTGAATACCCCTCACGGAAGAACCGCGACGGCTTGTGGAAGTGATCATTTTAATACAGGAAACCGGAAGTCCTCCACTTCGGCGGCGGTGACGGCTTTCTCGACGATCTCGTCGATCGGCAGCGCCGCCTCGGCGCGCGCCACCTCGGCGGCCCGGGCCCGCGTCGCCGGGTGCTTCGGCGTGAACAGCGTGCAGCAGTCCTGGTCGGGGATGATCGAAATCGGATAGCTGCCGAGGCGCTCCGCTTCGGCGACGATTTCCCCCTTGTCCATCCCGACGAGCGGCCGCAGGACCGGCATCGAGACGACGCTGTTGATCGACGTCATGTTCTCGATCGTCTGCGACGCCACCTGGCCGACGACCTCTCCCGTGACCAGCGCCTGGGCCCGGCCGTGGCGGGCGATGCGCTCGGCGATCCGCATCATGAAGCGGCGGTAGATGACAACGCGCAGCGGCGGCGCGACCGCGAGGACGATCTGCTGCTGGATGGCACCGAAGGGCACCATGAACAGGCGCGAGTGGAACTGGAACTGCGCCAGCAACTTCGCCATCTCGCGGGTTTTCTCCTGCGATGCCCGCGACAGGATCGGATAGCTGTGGAAGTGGATGAGCAGCACCCGGCAGCCGCGGCGCATCAGCCGCCACGCCGCGACCGGGGAATCGATGCCTCCGGAGAGGAGGCAGGCGACCCGGCCGCTGACCCCCACCGGCATGCCGCCGGCGCCGCGCTCCCTGCCGAAGGAATAGAACGCTTCGGTGGTGAGCGCCTCGACGTGAATCGTGAAAGCCGGTTGATCCAGATCGACCCGCCAGCCCCGCGCCGCCTTGATCCGCCCCCCGACCTCGCGTTCGATCTGCGGGGACGTCATCGAAAAGCGCTTGTCGGCGCGCCGCGCCGAGACGCGGAAGCTCTCGACCTCGCGTCGCCCCAGATCGTCGAGAATGTGCTGCGCAATGGCGTCGATGTCGAGCGGCGCCCGTCCTGCCTGCGCGAAGTTGGCGATGCCGAAGACGCGCGAGACGCGCTCGCGTACCGCCTCCCAGGCGGAGTCCTCTTCGAGCACCAGCTCGACCCGGCCGACCAGAGCCCGCACCTCGGCGACCGGAAGATCCGCCGTGGCGGCCTTGAGGTTCCGCACCAGCTTGGTGATGAACCACGGCCGGTTGTGCCCCTTGAGCGCGATCTCCTGGTAGTGCAGAACGATGGACTTCATGAAGAGGTCAATTGTTGATCGCGGGCGGAGGGATAGTCGCGGGATTCAGCCGCGCGCCAGCGCCAGCCGGGCGGCCCGGTGGCCGCTGACCACCGCGCTTTCAATCGTGCCGGGGAGCCCGGTGTCGATCCAGTCGCCGGCGAGATAGAGCCCGTCCACTGGCGTCGCCGTTCCCGGCCTTGCCGGCTGGCCCGGCGCCAGCGAGAACGTCGCCTGCTTCTCGCGCACGACCGTGGCCCGCACCAGCGAGGCCGCGCGTGCGCCCGGAAGCGCGTCGCGCATCTCGCGTGCCGCGAGAGCGATCAGCTCGTCGCTGCCCAGCGCCGCCAGCCGTACGGCGCCGCTCGAGACCAGCGAGAGGTGCGAGGCCGTGCCTCCGAAGGCGAGGCGCTTGTCGAAGACCCACTGCATCTCTCTCCCCGGCAGCCCGATGAACAGCTCGTCCATCACCTGCCGGTCGTACCACAGGTTCACGGTGACGATCGGCATGGCCGCCATTGCCGCCGCGTTGTCGAGCAGCGGCGCCAGCGACGAAGCCGGTGCGGCGCCGAAAAGCGTCCGCAGCGCGAACCAGGGGACCGCGGCGATTACGCTCGCGGTACGGATGCGGTCGCCCCGCACCTCGACGCCGGCGATCCGCCCGTCCTCGACGATCACCCGGGCGACCGCGTTGAGCCTGACCTCTCCCCCCCGCGAGCGAATGTAGGCGATCGCCGGCTCGGCGTACATCGCGTCCAGCGGCCGGGTCGGCAGGATCAGCGAGGCGGCGGTTGGATCCGGCCCGAACATTTCGGCCAGCACCCGGACGAATGGGGCCGCGGCTGCGGAATCGGGCGACTGGTTGAGCGCCGCGACGGCGAGCGGCTCCCAGAGCCAGTCGCGGATCCTGTGGCGCTGGCCGTGAGCGTCGAGCCACTCCGACACCGTGCCGGACGGACGGGCGGTGACGCGGCCCGTCCGCGCCAGCTCCGCGCGCGCCTCGCGCAGCGGGCCGGCCAGCCGCAGCGCGCTCAGGCGATCCCGCCACGGCATCGCATCCCAGTCGAGGACGCCGGCGAGGAGGTGCAGAGGGGACGGCAGCGGCGGGCAGCGCAGCACCGAGCGGTGCCCGTCGCGATCGAGGTAGGGGACTTCCATCGCCGGCTGCATGCGGATGTTGTCGAGCGCGTCGATGCGGCGGAGGAAGTCGAGCGTCGCGCGATAGCAGCCGAACAGCACGTGCTGACCGTTGTCGACGAGCTCTCCGGTCTCCCGGTCGGGGAAGGCGGTGGCCCTGCCGCCGGCGCGGGGCCGGGCGTCGAGCACCAGCACCTGATGCCCCTCCTCTGCCAGGAGCGCCGCGGCGCTCAGCCCCGCAAACCCCGCACCCACCACCACATGGGGAGACTCGCCGTTGACGTCAGTCATTGCCGCGCGAGCGCCCCCTTGATCTGGGTGGTGAGCCAGGTGCAGGCGGCAATCAGGGCGCGCCGGGGACGGGGAATCCGGATCACCGCGCTGAACACGTCATAGTCCGCTCGCTCGATTCGGTCGAGCAGGCACTGATAAATCCCCCCCATGATTTCCGCGGCCACCAGGCGACGGGCATCTCCGCGCGGCAGCCCGGCCGCGGCGCGCGCATAGTAGTCATGCGCCCGCAACGCCTGCTGGTGCAGCAGCGCCTTGACCCGCGGCGACCGCACCCCGCTGCCGGCGGACGCCGCCTCGGCTTTCAGGTCGCTTTCGCTGACGCCGTGCGTCCG
>JAYTEJ010000355.1:0-7067 GCA_043735365.1 Acidobacteriota bacterium | reverse complement strand
ACCCCTCTCCTGCTTCCACCGCCGCGCGTGCGGCCGCCGCTCGATCCGGGCTTCAGGCCGGCGGTCCTGGCCGACCGCGCCTTCGACGCGCTCGTCGCCGGCTCCCACGCCAGCGTCCCCGTGCGGCTGGCGATCGAACAGGCCGACGGCTCGATCTTCCGGTTCGACACCGCGGTGCTGCCGTCGTCGCACCCGCAGGCCGGCGCTAACAATCACCACGTCGAGCGGCTGGTCAAATTCCTGCTCTGGTCGCGGGGGGGATGGCGCATCCATGTGGATGGTCCGGCGTCGGTGGCGGCGGCGCTGTCGGCCCACTACCGGGATACGGCGCCCGGCCGGTTCGACGCCGACTTCGTCGGCGCCCGGGTCTTCGATCATCCGGTCGAGGTGGTCCTCTCCCGCGAGCTGCCGCCGGAGCGCTCGGTGACCCGGCCGCTCGGGCGGCATCTCGACGGCTGCCGGATCGGCTTCGATCTCGGCGGCAGCGACCGCAAGGCCGCCGCTGTCATCGACGGCCGCGTCGTCTTCAGCGACGAAACCGTCTGGGACCCGTACCACAAGGCCGACCCGTCGTACCACTACGACGGCATCATCGACTCGCTCAGGAAAGCCGCCGCGCACCTGCCGCGGGTGGACGCCATCGGCGGCAGCGCCGCCGGCGTCTACGTCAACAACCGCGTCAAGGCCGGCTCGCTGTTTCGCGGCGTGGCGCCGGACCTCTTCGACGCCCGCGTCAAGGACATGTTCCTCGACATCCGGCGGGAGTGGCACGACGTGCCGCTCGAGGTCGTCAACGACGGCGAGGTCACCGCGCTGGCGGGCTCGATGTCGCTCGACGCCAACGCCGTCCTCGGCATCGCGCTCGGCACCAGCACCGCCGGCGGCTACGTCACCGTCGAGGGCAACATCACCTCGTGGCTGAACGAGCTGGCGTTCGTCCCGGTGGACTACAGCCCTTCCGCGCCGACGGACGAATGGTCGGGAGACGACGGCGTCGGATCGCAGTACTTTTCGCAGCAGGCGGTCGCCCGGCTGATGCCGGCGGCGGGGATCGAGACGCCCGCAGAGATGCCGTTCCCGGAGCGGCTGAAGGTGGTGCAGGCGCTGATGGCCGACGGGGACCGCCGCGCCCGGCCGATCTACCAGACGATTGGCGTCTATCTCGGCTACGGTGTCGCGCATTTTGCGCGCTTCTACGATCTGCGCCACGTGCTCGTCCTCGGCCGCGTCACCTCCGGCCCGGGCGGCGACGACATCGTCAACGGCGCGCGCGAGGTGCTCGAGGTCGAGTTTCC
This sequence comes from Acidobacteriota bacterium, assembly GCA_043735365.1. Taxonomy (GTDB): domain Bacteria; phylum Acidobacteriota; class Vicinamibacteria; order Vicinamibacterales; family 2-12-FULL-66-21; genus JALZOC01. Next base: position 5,772 of record JAYTEJ010000355.1, on the reverse strand, counting down.
CGACCTGGCTCGGCAGATCGCCTTCCACGTGCCGGACGAACACGACAAGCGGCACGGACAGGCGGTTGCCGCCGCCAGCCTTCCGGAGATCACGCGCCAGCCATGAACCCTTATCTGCACCTGGTCACGGAACTCGACCGCCTGACACGCGAGGGGCGGAGCTACCCGCTCGGCGGGATCCAGCCGGCGCCACGCACGCCGCCGCCCGCGGAGGCGCCGCGGGCGCTGATCTTCTCGCCGCATCCAGACGACGAATGCATCATTGGAGGGCTGGCGCTGCGGCTGCAGCGCGAGGCGGGCATGCGGGTCGTCAATGTCGCCGTCACCCAGGGCAGCCGCCGCGACCGCCAGGCCGGCCGCTGGACGGAACTGGACGCCGCCTGCCGATACCTCGGGTTCGATCTGGTCCCGACCACGCCGGGCGGGCTCGAGCAGATCAACCCCGCCACGCGGGAGCGCGATCCCGATCACTGGGGACGGAGTGTCGATGCGGTCGCGGCGATCCTCGGCGACCAGCGCCCGGCCGCCGTCTTCTTTCCCCACGACACCGACTGGAACAGCACCCATGTCGGCACCCATCACTTGTTGATGGATGCGCTGCGGCGCCAGCCCACCGGCTTCTCCACCATCGTCTTCGAGACGGAGTTCTGGGGCGCCATGGCGACGCCGAACCTGATGGTGGAGCTGAGCGTCGCCGATGTCGCCGACATGATCACCGCGCTGTCGTTTCACGTCGGCGAGGTCACCCGCAACCCGTATCACCTGCTCGTTCCCCCCTGGATGCAGGACAACGTCCGGCGCGGCGGCGAGCTGGTCGGCGGCCAGGGGGGCGCCGCACCCGAGTTCACCTACTGCACGCTCTACCGGGCCGGGCGCTGGGTTGACGACGGCATCCAGCCGCTCCATCAGGGGGGCGTCACGTTGCCGGCGGCGATCAACGCGGCGCGCGCGCTCGGCGGCGCGTAACCCCATGGACGCGGTGCCGGGCTCCGGCTCTTTTCAGCCGATCGAGACCATCGTCGACTGCGATGCGGTCCTCTTCGACATGGACGGCACCCTGGTGGACTCCCGGGCGCTGGTCGAGCGCATGTGGCTGCTCTGGGCGGCGCAGCATCAGTTGCCCGCCGTTGCGGTGCTGGCCGTCGCGCACGGCCGCCGGACGCTCGAAACGATGCAACTCGTCGCCCCGCATCTGGCGACGCCGGAGGAAGCCGCCTGGCTCGACGCCCTGGAGGCCGCCGAGGAGGGAGAGGAGACGCAGGTCGCCGGCGCCGCCGCGCTGCTCGCCAGCCTGCCCCCCGAACGCTGGGCCGTCGTCACCTCCGCGCTCCATCACCTGGCTGCGAATCGCCTCACCGCGGTCGGCCTGCCGGTGCCCCGCGTGCTCGTGGGGGCGGAAGATGTCGCGACGGGAAAGCCGGCGCCCGACGGCTACCGGCAGGCCGCACAGGCGCTGGGCGTCTCGCCGTCGAGGACGGTCGTGGTCGAGGACGCTCCGGCAGGCGCGCAGGCGGCGCGCGCCGCGGGTGCGTTCGTCGTCGGCCTGCGCACCACCTTCCCGGACCTGGAGGGATGCGACCTGCTGATTCCGGATTTGCGGGGCATCCGGCTGCTGCCGCCGCTCGCGGGATGGGGACTCAGACTGGCGCTGTCGCCCCGCCTGCCTGAATGACGCACCGACGGACGGGGTTCCCGTTGCGTCACTGGCGGCGCGCGCGGCGCCATGGCTTCGGCCTGCTGGACGAGCGGCTCTGCCCCGTCGAAGTTCAAGGCGGTGATGACGTCGATCAGCAGCAGCGCCACCGCGGAGTTCCCGGGGGCGGTGCAGATCCGGGTTCCTGGTCCTGGGCTGTGCATCGGTGGTGGTGTCGCTACGAAAGGCAGCCGCCTCCCTGCGGTGGAAGGGCCGAGACGATGTCACGTCGGCTGTGAAGGGAAGGCGTTGCGGCGCTCCGTGCTGGGGCGGGGGGCATGCCGCCGTTCGGATCCGAGGCGGCGTTCCTCGCGCAGCGTCTGGTTCAGACGTTCCGCCAGTTGACCGAATGCGCCGGCAGACTGCCGCAGCTGATCGTTCTCCTCTTCGAGCCGGTGCACCGTTTCCATGCACGCTTCGAGCGGATCCGGGTTTTCCGCGTCGTCCATAGCCCTCCCTCCGACAACCGGCAAACCCCAGAGCAAAAAAGGGGCCGGACCTCCCATCGGGACGATGGTCCTATGCGGTGCGGTCGCCACTTCCGGTCAGTCGCTCGAGCAAGCCGTACATCAGGATCAGCACGCCGGCCAGCGCCACGAACAGACGCGCGATGGTTTCCATCCCCAGCCTGGCGGCGGCGAGGCCAACCAGGCCCGGAATCACCGAGAGGCCGATCGCGGAGGCGGCAATCTGAAAGCCCACCGTATTGGCGGCATGGTCCTTCCCCACCCGGATCGGCGTCGTGGCAATGAGCGACGGGAAGATCGGGCCCGAGGCCAGCCCGGCGAGCAGCAGCCCGACGGCTGTCGTGGCGGTGTTGGCATTGACGAGAATCAGGGCGGTTCCGACGGCAATCGCGGCGATGGCGGCGCGCATGATCTGGCGGACCGGGATCAGGCCGCCGCCGGCGGCCGCCGCCAGCCGTCCGGCCGTCATGCCTCCCCAGAACAGACTGGCCAGCACCCCGGCGGGCGCGGTCGCCATGCCGCGGCCCTCGGTGAGGAGCGTGTAGGTCCAGACGCCAAGGGAGGCCTCGATGCCGGCGTAGGCGACAAAAGTCGCCATTCCAAGCCAGACTGCCGGGAGTCGGAGTGTCGCGCCCATGGTCGAGCTGGCTCCCCGCGGCGCATCATGCGAGCTGCCGTCTCCGCGGGGCCATTGCCGGACGGTCACTACGAAGCAGGCGGCCAGCGCAAACTGGGCCGCGCCGACCAGCGCGTAGCCAGCGCGCCAGCTCGAGCCGCGGCGCAGGACCGCGGTCATGATGAGTGGCCCCGCGGCAGCCCCGACGCCGAAACAGGCATGCAGCCAGTTCAGCATGCGGGCGCTGTGGTGGGTGGCGACGTAGGTGTTCAGGGCGGCGTCGATGGCGCCGGCGCCGAGGCCGAGCAGCGCGCCCAGGCCGAGGATCGCCAGCCACTGCGTGGCGGCGGCAAAACCCAGCAGGCCGAGCGCGGTGAGGCTGCAGCTGGCCGCGAGCACCAGGCCGAGGTTGACGTGCCGCAGCAGCCGTCCGCTCGAGAAGCTCGAAACCACGTAGCCGCCGGTGGCGGCCGCCAGTAGCAGGCCGAGCGCATCGAGCTCGACGCCGAAAGCCGCGCGCATCGACGGCCAGGCCACGCCGAGCAGCCCGTCGGGCAGACCGAGGCTGATGAAGGCCAGCGCCGCGAGCGGAGCCACGAGGCGGCGGGACGCGGCGGGAGGGCCGGACAAGGTCCGCACATTATGCCGCGACTCGCGGCCCGCGTCCGGCGTGTCACCTCGTCAGCCTCGAGTCCGGCATCCGCCTTCTGCAGCCGGTCCGCAATCATCTGTTGCCAGAACGCCGCGCGCCGCGTACCCTCTTGGCACTAACCTTTTCAGAGAGGACACACCTATGCGTCTCGTCTACGGTTCGGCGTTCACCGTCGCCCTTGCCATGCTGTCCGTGCCTGCCGGTGCGCAGGCACCGCCACAGGCACAGGAAACCAATCGCGTCGTCGCCGGGGGCGGCATCTCGGTGCCGGGATGGGCCGGCAAGGTCGACGCCTCGGCGGAGAAAGCCGGCCAGTCCGTGAACAGCGCCAAGCTGGCCAAGGAAGGGGACGGCTTCCGGGTGACGACCGGTCCCGCGATCACCTACTGGAACCCCGCCAACAAGGCGACCGGAAACTACACCGTCAGGGCGACCTTCAACGAGCCGAAGTACATGTCGTTGAACGACCATCCGCATCCGTACGGCATCGTCATCGCCGGCAACGACCTGGGCGCGGCCCAGGAGAGCTACCTTTACTGCGCCGCCTACGGCAACGGCAGCTTCATCGTCCGGGGCTTCGGACCGGAGCCGTTCCAGATGAACGGCCGGCGCGGCGAGGTCAACGCGGCGGTCAAGAAGGCCGCGGGCCCTGGCGAGCCGGTGACGCAGGAGATCGCGGTCTCGGTCAAGGGCGACCGCGTCGAGTGCACGATCAACGGCACCGTGGTGGCGGGCTACGACAAGTCGGCGCTGGTCGCGGCCGGCAAGCTCAAGTCCACCGACGGCGTCTACGGCCTGCGCTTCGCACACAACACCGAAGCCATCGTCACCGGCTTGACGATGACCAAGAACTGACGACGGCTCGGCCGTCGGCAGCGGATCGACGGTCCGGGCCATTCGGTCGACGTGGCCCGGACGTTTCCGTACTCCTCCGTCCCGCTTCCCTTTCGGCCCGTACGGTCGATGCGGCGTTTCAGAACGTCGCCCGGACGACGAGCTGAATCTGGCGCGCCGCCGTAGCGGCCTCGGTAATCGTGCCGAACTGCGGCGTGTTCACGAAACGGTTCGGCGTGCCGTAGTTGACGGTGTTCAGCAGGTTGAACGCTTCGACGCGCAGGTGGAGTACCGACGGCCCCAGCGGAATCGCCCGGTCCATCGCGAGGTCGGCCTTGCTGAGGGCCGGCCCCCAGACGCTGTTGCGCGTCGCGGTGCCGAATGTGAACGGCGCCGGGGTCGCAAACGCCGCGGTATTGAACCACAGGGCGGCGCTTCGCTCACCCGCCGGCAACTCGGCGGAGACACCGGGCATGACATTCGCGCGAATCGGGTTGACGTTGAGCAGCGCGCCGGCGTTGGCCGTGTCGCCGAACACGCTGATCGTGAAGGGAAACCCGCTCTGCCACTGATAGATCAGCGAAGCTTGCCATCCGCCGAGCAGCCCGTGGAGGATGCGGGTCCCGGCGGCGGCGCCGCCGCGGTCGGCGAATGGCACCCTGTAGATCACGCTGCTCACGAACCGGTGCCGGACATCGCAACCGGCCGGACCCCAGTCGGCGCGCGGATCGTAGCTGTTCTGCGGGACCTCCGCTTCGTTTGCCGGTGAGCGGAACGACGGGGCGTCCGTCAGGCTGTCCGCGAACGTGTAGCTCGCCAGAAAACTCAATCCCCTGGAGAACGTCCGGCGGCCCAGCAGCCAGACGGAGTTGTATCGGGAGCGCCCGGTGCTCTCCAGAAGGTTGATGGGCCCCACCGGGAAGGTCAGGCTCTGGACGGTCACGCCGGCCGGAAGCGGCCCGAGGTCGGAGCCCGGCACGAAGGCAATGGTCTGGTACGGGCGACGTGGCTGCAGTGCGCCGGGGCCCGGCTGCGCGTTGTTCACGAGACGCGAACGGTCAAGGTTCCGCCCCCAGGCGCCCAGATACCCGACCTGCATCATCATGTTCGGGGCCAGTTCGCGCTCGAAGCTCGCGCTCGCCTGCGTGATCCTCGGAATCTGCAGGTGGGTGTCGATTGCCGTGAAGCCCACCAGCGTGCGGCCGAGCACGGGTGGAGCGAAGCCGAAGGCATTGATCGCTGGGTTTGCCGCGTTGTTCGTCTGGATCTCCGGGAAGACGAGCGGCACGTTGTGGACCTGGTTGCACCACAGGTTCATGTCCGGGTAGGAGTAGAAGATCCCGCCACCGGCACGGTAGACGCTTCGGCCTCCGCCCGGCGCCCAGGCCAGCCCGGCCCGCGGGGCGATGTTGTTCCTGTCGGTGTGCACGAGCCCCTTTGGATAACCGTTCTGCCCGCCCACGAACGCGACCGGCGCGCCGCGGCTGAAGTCGAGATTCGTCAGGATCTT
>JAYTEJ010000354.1:0-8417 GCA_043735365.1 Acidobacteriota bacterium | reverse complement strand
TCGAGACTTATCCGGAGGAGGCGCCGAAAACGGTGGCGCAGATCCTCGGGCTGGTGAAGCGGAACTTCTACAACGGCCTCCGCTTCCATCGCGCCGAGTACAGCCTGATCCAGATCGGCGATCCGCAGACCCGGAACATGGCGATGCGGGACTGGTGGGGACGGGCGAGCAGCGGCACTCCGATCGGCGCCTCGGAGATCACCAGGAAGCGCCGCAACCTGCGCGGCGCCGTGGCAATGGCCTACCCGGGCACCGACGCCAAGGCGGCCGACAGCCAGTTCTACATCCTCACCCGGCCGCATCCCGATTTCGACGGCAAGTACACCGTCTTCGGACGCGTCATCAAGGGCATGGAGGTCGTCGACAAGATCCAGGTGGCCGACATCCTCAAGCGGGCGTTCGTGAGGGAGACTCCGGCAAGACCCTGACGATACCCTTGAGGTCCGGGTAGCGCTCGAGGAAGGTTTCCGGGTACTCCCCGGGCAGCGGCTGTCCCAGTTCGTGCTTGAGGATGGCGGCGTTGGCGACCGACTTCGCGGAAAAGTGATTGTTGGCGTAGAGGTAGGCCTTCTTCACTTCGCGCGAGGCCTCGCGCACCGCCGCCGCGAACGGCTGCAGCTCCGCCGTGGAATAAAGGTAGTTGTAGCGATCCTCGGACGACGTGTGGCTCCACCAGTCCGCGGCGTTGCGGCCGTGCAGGCGCAGATAGTAGAAGGTCGAGACGTTGGGCAGCAGGTCCTGGCGGATCGAGAAGCGGAACTTGGGCTCGTCGATCTGCGCCCAGGCGGCGCCGAAGGCGGCGAGCAGCGCCAGCGTGGCGGCGGGCTCGTCGCTCCAGCTGCGATGGCGCAGCTCGAGGGCCAGCGGATAGTCGCGGAAGCGCTTCAGGAGCCATTCCAGGTAGCCGCGCGACTCCGGCTCGTTGCGGAAGCTGGCGGGGAACTGCGCCAGCAGCGCCCCCAGCTTGCCGGCGCTGGCCAGCGGCTCGATGCCGGCGCGGAACTCGTCGACATCCTGTCCGGTCAGGTTCCACGGGTCCTTGCCGGTCGCCTCCTGGAACATCTTCGGGTGGGTGAACTTCTGATATAGCTTCAGCGAGAACTCGAAACCCGGCGGCGTCCGCTCCACCCAGCCTCTGGCGGCGGAGCCGGATGGCACCCCGTAAAAGCTCGAGTTGATCTCGACGGTGTCGAAGTGCTCGGCGTAGAAGCGCAGCTCGTCGAAGCGGCCGCCGGCGCGGCTGCGCCGGCCCGGGGGCACCGGGTAGAAGATGCCGTTCCAGGTGCCGTTCCCGGATGGATAGCTCCATCCGGACGTGCCGATGCGGACGCGGTCAGTCACCGGTGCCGTACTCGTCCTTCCTGAACCCGAAGGTCGCCTTCGCGCCCCGGATCAGGATCGGCCGCTTGATCAGGTTGGGCTGTTCCATCATCAGGTCGATGGCCTCTTTCTTCGAGCGCGGCAGCGGCCGCTGCTTGAACACCGGGCTGCGCGTGCTGACGAAGTCGAGGAACCGCGCTTCGACGATGTGGCGCTCCAGGAAGGCGCGATCCGGCGGATCGCGGTTGATGTCGCGTTCGGTGACCGAAGCTCCGATCTCGTCCAGATAACTTCTGGCTTTTCGGCAGGTGGTTCAAGTCGGCTTCCAGTAGAGGATTGCCTTCGCCATGCGGGTATTTTAGAACACCCGTCGGCCGCTGCTAGAGGCCTTGATCGGCTCGAATTTGAGTTTTTGGTCACGTTTTCCGGTCAAGGCCGTCCGCGCGCCCGCGCGGCGGTATCAAGCTTGTCGCCTAGCGAGCGGAGCCTCTCGACGGTCTGAGGCGAACCTCGCTAGAATAGGAGGTTCAGGCTCGACCGCCGATGCTCACCATCAACGAAATCTTTCATTCCATCCAGGGGGAGTCCACCCATACGGGGCGGCCGTGCGTGTTCGTCCGCCTCACCGCGTGCGACCTGCGCTGCAGCTGGTGCGACACTTCTTACGCCTTCACCGAAGGGCGCAAGATGAGCATCGAGGACGTCCTCGCCGAGGTGGACCGCTTCGGCTGCGACCTGGTCGAGCTGACGGGGGGAGAGCCGCTCCTGCAGAAGGAGGTCTATCCCCTGATGCAGCGGCTGCTGGACGCGGGACGGACGGTGATGGTCGAAACCGGTGGCCACCTCAGCATCGTCGCCGTCCCGGCCCAGGTCATCCGGATCGTTGACGTCAAGTGCCCCGGCAGCGGCGAGTCGAAGCACAATCACTGGGACAACCTCGCGATGCTCACGCCGCAGGACGAAGTGAAGTTCGTGATCCTGGACCGCGCCGACTACGAGTTCGCGCGGCAGGTGACGGCGGAGCACGCGCTGATCGGGCGTACCGCCGCGGTGTTGTTCTCGCCGGTGCACGGCGTGCTCCCCGCGAAGGACCTCGCGGCCTGGATCCTCGAGGACCGTCTCGGCGTGCGCCTCCAGCTGCAGGCCCACAAGTTCGTCTGGGGGGCGGACGTCCGCGGCGTCTGATTATGGCCAGGCGCGCAGTGCTGCTGCTCAGCGGCGGGCTCGATTCGTATACGGCAGGAGCCGCGGTGCGCGCCGAGGGCTACGGCCTCTACGCCCTGACCATCCGCTACGGCCAAGTCCACGCCCGCGAGGTCGCCGCCGCGCGTGAGGTGGCCACGGACCTCGGCGTGATCCGCCACATCGAGCTCGACGTCGATCTGGCCGGGTTCGGCGGATCGGCGTTGGTGGGCGACGGTGCGATTCCCAAGCAGCGCGAGCTCGACGGCACCGACATTCCCGCCACCTACGTGCCGGCGCGGAACACGATCTTTCTGTCGCTGGCGATGGGCTGGGCCGAGGTGCTCGGCGCCGAGGCGATCGTTCTCGGCGTCAACGCCCTCGACTATTCCGGTTACCCCGACTGCCGGCCCGAGTATCTCGCGGCCTTCGAGCGGCTCGCCGCGCTGGCGACCAAGGCGGCAGTGGAAGGGCGCCCGCTCCGCATCCTGGCGCCGCTGCTCCATTGCTCGAAGGCGGACATCATCAGGCGCGGGCTGGAGCTCGGACTGCGCTACGAGCTGACGCTGAGCTGCTACGATCCCGCCCCGGACGGCGCGCCCTGTGGCGGCTGCGACAGCTGCCGCCTGCGCGCCCGTGGCTTCGCCGAGGCCGGCGTCGGCGATCCGGCGCGCCCTTCCGCTCCCGAACGCGCGTGACGACCAGGCTCTACTACACCAATTCGTACCTCACGGCCTTCGACGCCGAGGTCCGGCGCGCCGAGACCCACGACGGCCGCCCGGCCGTCATTCTCGATTGCACCGCCTTCTATCCCACCTCCGGCGGCCAGCCGTTCGACACCGGCCGCCTCGGCGCCGCCGCGGTGATCGAGGTCGTGGATCGTGAGGATGACGAGATACTTCATATCCTGGATCGCCCGCTCGAGGCGGGACCGGTACAGGGCACGATCGACTGGGTGCGGCGCTTCGACCACATGCAGCAGCACACCGGCCAGCACCTGCTGTCGGCGGCGTTCGATCGGCTGTTCCAGGTCCGAACCGAAAGCTTTCATCTCGGCCCGGCCGCCGCCACCATCGATCTGGCGCGGCTGGTCTCGGCGCAGGAGATCGAGGCCGCCGAAGACGAGGTCAACCGCGTCGTCTCGGAGGACCGGCCGGTGACAATCAGGTTCGCGGACGCCGGCGAAGCCGCGTTGCTGCCGCTCAGAAAGGACTCTGCGCGCGAGGGGCAGCTCAGGATCGTCGACGTCGAAGCGTTCGACGTCTCTGCGTGCGGGGGCACGCACGTGGCCCGGACCGGCGGCGTCGGCATGGTCGCGGCGCTCGGCTCGGAGCGCGTCAAGGGTGGAACACGTCTCGAGTTCGTCTGCGGCGGACGGGCGCTTCGCGTCTTCCGGCTCCAGCGCAGCGCGGTGGCCGCGAGCATCCGGCTGGTATCGGTGCTCCCCGAGGAGCTCCCGGCGGGCATCGAGCGGCTGCAGGCGGAGGCCAGGGACAGCCGCCGGCTGCTCAAGGACGCACGCACCCGGCTGGCCGGCTTCGAGGCCGACGCCCTGGCCGCCGGCGCCTCGCGCCGGGGCGGGGCCGTCGTGGCGATCGCGTCTCTGGAAGGATGGGATCAGGCCGGTCTCAAGTCGATCGCCTCGGCCATCGCCTCGCGCCCGGCGCATGTCGCGGTGCTCTTCAGCGCGCCACCGCCGAGTTTCGCGGTGATCGCGCGTGCCGCCGATGCGTCGTTCGACTGCGCGGCGGCGTTGGCGAAGCTGGTCGCCGTGTTTGGCGGCAAGGGGGGCGGCCGCCCGGATTTCGCGCAGGGCGGCGGGCTGCAGGGCGGCGCCGCCGACCTGGTCAACTTCGCCACCAGCCTCTTCTGAACCGCGGCGTCCCGGCCGGGATCACTTCGCCGGCTGCAGCTTGACCAGTGTCACGCCCGCCTCGCGCGCGACTTCGGGATCGGCATCTCCCGCGGCGCGGTGCAGCGCCGGCAGCGCCGGGTCGGCCGCGGATCCAAACGCCGCCAGCGCCTCGGCCGAGGATCGCCGCACGTCCGCGTCCGGATCCTCCAGCCCCTCGGTCAGCACCCGCACCGAATCGGCCGGCTGCTCGTGGACGATGCCGAGGTAGGTGGCGGCAACCGCGCGCACGCCGGCGTCCGCGTCGTCCATGCCGGCAACCAGCAGCGGCACCACCGTGCGGCCGTCGAGCGGGGCGCGCTCCTTCAGCTTGCCAATCGAACGCAGTGCTTCGCGCCGGACGTTCGGCTCGCTGCTCGACATCGCGCGCTGGAGCGGTGGAAAGGCGGCCGGCCCCATGAAGCTGAGCGCCGCCGCAGCCTCGGAGGTCAGCGCCGGCTCGGAGAGCGACTCCGCGACCTCGTCGGCGGCGGGCGCCGCCGCCGGACCGATCAGGGCGCAGGCCTTGATGGCGCCTTTGACGCGCTCCGGTGACGCTTCAGCGTCCTGGAGGGTGGCGTGGATCACGGGCAGCGCCTCGGCCCCGAGCTTGCGCACGTAGTCCGCGGCGGCGGCCGCCTCGGCGGGGTTGTGGCTGTAGAGCTGGTAGAGCCAGGCGATCTGGACCGGCGCCGGCTTCGACGAACGGGCCTCCCGGGGCGGCGCACCGTAAAACCACACCCCGGTGGCCACCAGCACGATCAGTCCGAGGGCGACGAGCAACCACGACAGGCCACGCATCCGCCCATTGTACGGCGCGAGCCGTGGACCTGCTATTTCACGGCCTCGAGCGCCTTCACGATGCCGTCGATCACGGCGGATTCGACCACGGCCGCGCCCTGAGCCCCGGCCCGCACCGCGTAGGCGGTCGCACCGGTGCGGCCGAACGTGACCCGCTCTTCCTTGTTGTCGTCGAACGTGAGCGCCACTACCAGTTCGGGGCTCGCGGCATCGATTTTGGTGCCGGGCGGCGCAAACGAGATCGCCCGCGCCGCGGTGGCGGACGAGATCAAGGCTTCGACCGTGCCGGCGGCGACATCGCGCGCCGTCGGCGCCGTCTGCCGCCACGTCTCGGTCTCTTTCCCGTCCTTGTCCTTGGCCTTGGTCTTCGCGAACGAAGACGTCTGGCCGTTGCGAATGATGTCGAGCTTGGAAGTGTTGAACGACCGGGCGTCGAACAAGTCCTTCTGGCGGTATTCCGAAGGATCCTTTTTCAGCTCATCGAGCAGCGATGACTCGATCGTGAACACCGCCGGCCGGGCAAGGTCGCGGGCGTAGACCGTGCCCTCGGCGGCGGCGCCGCCGATGACGAGCGTGGCCAGCGACGACCCGGACCCGATCCGTACCGTCGCCGCGGGTTTGTCGAGGCCGTAATTTCCGGCCGCCGGAGCGGCGACAATCGACTTCATCTGCAGCCCGCCGAGGCGCGCGACCAACCCGTCAACCATGCTGTACTCCGCACGCGCTTCGACCGGCGCGGCCAGCATCCATTCGCCGTTGGCCTTGGTGAAGCGCATCTCCGGGCCGCCGGCGGTCACGGACAGGGCATCGACCTTTTCCCGATCCAGCTTCAGTACTGACTTGTCCTGAAGATCGAAGGTGCTCTTGTTGAAAGTGGACTCGACGAACGACGACACCAGGAAGACCTTCTTCTGATCGGCCAGCCGTGCGTAGACATCGGTGCCGGACGGTGTTTTCTGGCCGAGCTGCAGCCGGTGCTGCTGGCCGCCGCTCTTGAAGGCCACTTCAACCTTCGGCGCCGCCAGGCCGAACTCGGTCACGTCGGCCGGGCTCTCGTCGATGACGCGCTGGACCTCCAGCGAGGCGAGGCCCGAGGTGATGCCCGACACCGCCGCTTCGTCCGGCGGCGCGGTCACCGCCGGCTGGACGATCGCCCAGCCGGTTCCGTTGCGGCGCAGCGTCGTCCGCTCGCCCGCTTCCGACTTGATCTCGATCTCGTCGATCTTGGCCGCCTCGACCGTGAACACCTTGTCGTGGGTGCCGTTCGGATCGACCGGTCCCTTCTGCGATTCGCGGTAGGCGAACCAGACCAGCGGCACCGCGACGATCAGCAGAATGAGCAGCCCTCGAAATCCCCGCACTAGCGCCTCCGCCACCAGGTCTGCACCCCGGCCGCGAGGATCAGGCCGGGGATGATCAACACCGCGAGCAGGAAGATCCGCCGCGCTCCGTCCGCCGTCATCGTCAAGGTGCTGGCGCCAGCTTCCCGCGGCCGGATCGAAATCAGGTTCTCCTGCTGTGCGAGCCAGTTCACCGTGTTGAGGAACAGATCCCGATTGCCGGGGATGCCGAGGTAGCCGTTGGTGACGAAGTCGGAATCGCCGAACACCGCAATCCGCGTTTCCGGCTTCGAGGCGTCCGCCGGCTTCGACGGGTCGCCGGGGGCGGCTGCCGCCGCATCAGCCGCGGGCGCCGAGACCGCTGCCGCGAGCGAAATCGGGCCGGCCTTGTCCCCCTTGTCGAGCTCGCGCGCCACCTTTCCGGTGGTCGTCAGTTCCTTGATGTTGCTCTCCGCCCAGCTCTTGGCGCTGGTCTCGACGAGATTCTGGGCGTTGCGGCCGTTGGCGCCGCCGCTGATGGCGCTGACCGAGCGCGCCAGCGGGAACGCCGTCAGCAGCTCGAAGTGGTCGGTGATCGGGTGCGGGTCGTACTTGGCGGCGACCGGCACCGAGACGTCGGTGCCGAGCAGCTGGCCCATGCCGCTGATGTCGACGACGACGTTGACGCCAATCTCGATGTCCCAGTCCTTGAGCAGGGCCGTCAGGTTGGTGAGCGCGGGGGCGTCGGCGCGGTCCGGCGGATCGAGCAGGAAGAAGACCTTCCCCCCTTTGGCAAGGAAGCGCTTGAGCGACTCGATTTCCGCCGGGAAGAAATCGGTCTTCGGCCCGGCAATCACCACGATCGAGGCGTCCGCCGGCACGTCCTTCTGCTGCGCCAGCACCAGCTTCTCGGTGAGGAAGTTGTCGGACGTCAGCGACGCGGCAATCGAGCTGTAGCCGCCGCGCTCGCTGGCGTCGGTGGCCTTCTCTCCGTGGCCCTGCACGAAGTAGACCTTGTGCTGCTTGCCCTGCACGACCTTGATCAGGCCGTTGGTCAGCTCCTGTTCACCATCCGAGCTGACTTTCTCGGTGCGCCCCTCGTACTCGATCACCACCGTGCCGGGGGTCTGCACCTGGAACTGGTTGGCCAGCGCCGGACGCCGCTCCAGGTCGAGGTACTCGACGCTGACCTGCTTCGAGGCGTAGCGATACTCGTCGAGCCGCTCGCGGAAGCGCGGAAAGCCGTCGCTGCGGTCGAAGACGCGGATGTGCACGGGCTTCTGCAGCCCCTGCAACACCTTCTTGGTCTGATCCGAGATCGAGAACTGCTTGGCGGCGGTCAGGTCCCAGCGCTTGTTGTAGCGCGCCGCCAGATAGTTGATCGCCACCAGGATCGCCAGCACCACCACGATGCTGGCCGCGGCGATGCCGCCGAGGCGCGCCTGCCGGCCGGACAGCGACCGCCCGATCTCGCGCCACTGGCTGAGGATGTAGAGCAGCGTGCAGGCCAGGCCGGCCAGCGCCAGGCCGACGTAATACTGCTGCCATTCGGGGCGCGTGAAGCGGATCGCCACCGCGGCGAAGACCAGCGCCACGCCCAGCCAGCCGAGGAGTCCGAGTACTCGTTTCAACATAAGTCCGCTATCCGCGCCAGCGCTCGCTGTCGACCGACCGGGCGGTCAGGAACAAGCCGAACGTGATGAAGCTGAGGTAATAGACGATGTGCTTGGTGTCGATGATGCCGCGCACGAAGTCATCCAGATGCTCGGTGATCGACAGGTACGACACCACCGCCTGCATCGTCGGGCCGGACGACTCGCCGATCCAGTTGACGACCCACAGCATCAGGAAGGCGGCGAAGGTCAGGAACCCGGCGACGATCTGGTTCTTGGTCAGGCTCGAGA
>JAYTEJ010000353.1:0-2592 GCA_043735365.1 Acidobacteriota bacterium | reverse complement strand
GGCTGCGGCGAGGGCTACCTGACGATCGAGGCCAGCCGCTGGGCGTCGACGGTGGTGGCGGTCGATCGCTCCGCCGAGGTCCTGAAGCGGGCGCGGGCGCTGGCGTCGCGCCGCCGCGTCGCCAACGTGGTGTGGAAGCGCGGCGAACTCGAGGCGCTGCCGCTGGCGGACGGCGTCGTCGACGTCGCGCTGTTCTCGCAGGCGCTCCATCACGCGGCCGATCCCGGCCGCGCGGTCGCGGAGGCGGTGCGGGTGCTGAAGCCCGACGGCCGGGTGCTGGTCCTCGATCTGCGCGCCCATGACCAGGCCTGGGTGCACGACCGCCTCGGCGATCGCGCCCTCGGATTCGCGGACGATCGGCTGGCTGCGCTGCTGACCGATGCCGGGCTGCGCGACGTCCGGGTGACGGTCGGCTCGAGAAAGACCGGCGATCCCTTCACCGTCCTGATTGCCAGCGGCCGCAAGCCCGCCCGCGCGCCGCGGCGAGCCGGCGCCGCCGCCGGCCGCGCATGACGCCGGACGGACCGACGACAGACCAGAGAGACGAGAGCACAGCATGAACAGTCCGGCCTTCGACCTCCTCCGCGCCCAGCTCGAGCGGCGCATCCTGATCCTCGACGGCGCGATGGGGACGATGATCCAGCGTCACCGGCTCACGGAAGCGGATTTCCGCGGCCGGCGCTTCGCCGATCACTCGCGCGACCTCAAGGGGGACAGCGACGTGCTGGTGCTGACGCGCCCGGACGTGATCTCGTCGATCCATCACGAGTATCTCGCCGCCGGCGCCGACCTCATCGAGACCAACACCTTCGGCGGCACCAGCGTCGCCCAGGCCGACTACGATCTCGAGGCGTGTGCCTATGAAATCAACGTCGAAGGGGCGCGGCTGGCGCGCGAAGCCGCCGACGCCTGGACGGCGAAGACCCCCGACCGCCCCCGCTTCGTGGCCGGCGCGATCGGGCCGACCAACCGCACCCTGTCGATCTCTCCCGACGTCAACAACCCGGCGTTCCGCGCCATTTCGTTCGACCAGCTGCGCGCCGCCTTCGAAGTGCAGGTGCGCGGCCTGATCGACGGCGGCGCCGACGTGCTGCTGCTCGAAACCATTTTCGACACCCTCGGCGCCAAGGCGGCGATCGTCGCCATCGAGAACGTCTTCGAGGACAAGGGCGTCCGGCTGCCGCTGCTGATCTCGGTGACGATTACCGATCGCAGCGGCCGGACCCTCTCAGGGCAGACGGTCGATGCGTTCTACGTCTCCATCCGCCACGCCCAGCCCCTCAGCGTCGGCATCAACTGCGCCCTGGGGGCGCGCGATATGCGCCCCTACATGGCCGATCTGGCGCGCATCGCCGAGTGCTACGTCAGCAGCTATCCCAACGCCGGGCTGCCCAATGCCTTCGGCGAGTACGACGAGCTGCCCCCCGAAACTGCGGCGCTGCTGCGCGACTTCGGCGCCAGCGGCTTCGTCAACATCCTCGGCGGCTGCTGCGGTACCACTCCCGACCACATCGCCGCCATCGCCGCCGCGGTCGAGGGCATCGCGCCGCGGCCGCTCCCTGCCGGCAGCTGGCTCGCGGCCGCGCCGCCGGCGGCGCCGGACGCCGACCACCACTCCCGCTTCGCCGGGCTCGAGGTCCTGACCATCCGTCCCGACAGCAACTTCCAGATGATTGGCGAGCGCACCAACGTCACCGGTTCGGCGAAGTTCGCACGCCTCATCAAGAGCGGCAACTACACCGAGGCGGTCAGCGTCGCGGTCGAGCAGGTGCGCGGCGGCGCCAACATGATCGACGTCAACATGGACGAGGGCATGCTCGACTCCGAGCAGGCGATGACCACCTTCCTGAACTTCATCGCCACCGAGCCGGAGATCGCGCGCGTCCCGATCGTGATCGACAGCTCGCGCTGGACCGTGCTCGAGGCGGGGCTGAAATGCGTCCAGGGCAAGGGGGTGGTCAACTCGATCAGCCTCAAGGAGGGGGAGGCCGACTTCCTGCAGAAGGCCGCCACCGTCCGCCGCTACGGCGCCGGCGTCGTCGTCATGGCCTTCGACGAGACCGGACAGGCCGACACCGTCGCGCGCAAGGTCGAGATCTGCCGGCGCGCCTACCGGCTGCTCGTCGACCAGGCCGGGTTCGATCCGGTCGACATCATCTTCGACCCCAACATCCTGGCGATTGCCACCGGGCTCGAGGAGCACAACGACTACGCGGTCAACTACATCGAGGCGCTGAAGCAGATCAAGGCGGCCTGCCCGGGGGCGAAGATCAGCGGCGGCGTCAGCAACCTGTCGTTCTCGTTCCGCGGCAACGACGTCGTCCGCGAGGCCATCCACTCGGCGTTTCTCTATCACGCCATCCGCGCCGGCATGGACATGGGCATCGTCAACGCCGGGCAGCTGATCGTCTACGAGGACATCCCGAAGGATCTGCTGGAGCACGTCGAGGACATCATCTTCAACCGCCGGCCGGATGCCACCGAGCGGCTGGTGCAGTTCGCCGACAGCGTCAAGGGCAGCGCTACCCGGCGCGAGGCCGATCTCGGCTGGCGCGAGACCACCGTGGAAAAGCGCCTGTCGCACGCGCTGGT
>JAYTEJ010000352.1:0-10248 GCA_043735365.1 Acidobacteriota bacterium | reverse complement strand
CCGCCAGCACGGCCACCAGCGGGCGCCACCCGACGGCGCTCTCCGGCAGGACCATTGCCAGACGTCCGATCGCGATCGCCGCGCCGAGCTTGGGCGCGGCCGTCACGAACGCGGCGACCGGCGCCGGCGCCCCCTCCGCGACATCCGGCATCCACGCGTGCGCCGGCAGTGCCCCCATCTTGAACGCGAGCCCGACCACCACCAGGCTGGTGGCGACAATCAGCGTCAATGCATACTCGGCCCGGAGTCCGCTCAGCAGCCCGCTCAGCGTCGTCGAGGCGCCCACGCCGAACAGCAGCACCACGCCGTAGACCATCGCCCCGTTGGCCAGGGCTCCCAGCAGGTAGTACTTGATCGCCGCCTCGGACGCGCGCCGCGAGCGTCGATGGTAGGCGACCAGGATGGAGCCGGTCGCGGACGAGAGGAGCACCGCCAGCGTCAGCTCCATCAGGTCCGCGGCGCCGGCGAGCAGGATCGCCCCCAGCGCCGACATCAGCAGCAGCGTGTAGTACTCCCCGTGCCGGGGATCGCCCTCGAACCAGTCGACGGAGAGGAGAATGGCGACGGCGGTGACGGCGAGGATGATGGCCTTGGCCCAGAGGGCCGTGCCGTCGACGGCGTAGGTGTCCGCGAACGTCAGCCGCTGCGGCTCGTTGAGCAGGCCGATGGTGGCGGCGGCCGCGGCCGCCGTGCTCGCGAGCGCGAGGGCCGCAGCCCAGCGCTGCAGCCGGCGCGGCGCGAACAGCGCATAGAGCAGGATGCCGACGGAGCCCCCGAGGAGCACCAGCTCCGGCAGCACGTCGCCAACCGGCATCGCCGCCATCCCTGTCATGCCCCGGAACTCATGGCGCCATCAAGGCGCGGGCGGCGCTGTCGATCACGGTCAGCAGCGGGCCCGGGGCGACGCCGACGGCGACGACCAGGATCAGTAACGCCGCCAGTACGGTGAGTTCGACGCGATTCAGCTCCGGCCAGCCGCTCCAGCGCGCCGGCATGTCGCCGAAGAACACGCGCTGCAGCAGTTGCAGGAACAGCGCGGCGGTGATGATGATGCCCAGCAGGCCGATCGCGGCGAGCCAGGGGTAGACGGCGAAAGCGCCGACGAAAATCTGGAACTCCGCGACGAAGCCGGCCAGCCCGGGCAGCCCGAGGCTGGCGAACACTGCCGCCACCGTCAGTCCGGTCAACGCCGGCGCCCGCCGCGCCAGGCCGCCGAACTCGTCGATCTCGTAGGTCCCGGCCCGCTGCCAGATCGATCCGGTGATCAAAAACAGGGCGCCGGTAATCAGCCCGTGCGCGACCATTTCGACGGTCGCCCCGGTGAGGGCGAGGGTTCGCGCGGCCTCGTGGCCGGTGAGCACCGCTCCCGCGGCGGCGATGCCAAGGACGGCGTAGCCCATGTGATTGACGCTGGTATAAGCGATCCGCCGCTTGAGGTTGGGCTGCGCCAGCGCCACCAGCGCGCCGTAGACGATGCTGACCACTGCTGCGATCCCCAGCGGCAGCGCGAACCGCTGGAAGGTGTGCGGCATCATCGCCAGCAGGATGCGGACGAATCCATACGTCCCCATCTTGAGCAGCACGCCCGCGAGGATGGCCGAGGCCGGGGCGGGTGCGTCGACATGCGCGGGCGGCAGCCAGGTGTGGAATGGCACCAGCGGCGACTTGATCGCGAAGGCCAGGGCAAAGCCCGTGAATGCCAGCGTCGCCATCAGTCCGCCGTCGTCCAGCGGGCGGCTGGCGATGAGCTGCGCCATGTCGAAGGTCCGCGGCGAGGTGCGCAGGTAGAGAGCCAGGATCGCCAGCAGCATCGCCAGTGACCCAGCCAGCGTGTAGAGAAAGAACTTCAGCGCCGAACGGCGGGCGGACTCGCCGTGCCCCCAGATCCCGATCAGGAAGTACATCCCGACGAGACTCAGATCCCAGAACACGTAGAAGAGCAGCAGGTCGAGCGCCAGGAAGACGCCCAGCGACACGCCCTCCAGGAACAGGAACAGCGAAAAATAGGCTGCGGCCCTGCCGCGAAAATCGGTGGGGTAGGCAATCGCCGCCACGAACAGCAGGCTGGTCATGGCAACGAGCGGCAGAGAAAAGCCGTCGAGGCCGACGATGTAGGAGGCGCCGAGCGTGGGAATCCACGCCACCGACTCGACCTGCTCGAAGCGGCCGGTGCCCTGAAACCCCACCCAGGCCAGCACGGAAATGACCAGCGGCACCGCCGCGAAGGCTGCGGCGGCCAGCCGGATCAGGCGTTCGCGCGCCCCGGAGAGGAGCAGCACCAGCACGGCGCCGAGGAGCGGGACGAAGATGGCGGCTGTAAGCATCGGCTATCTCCCGAAAGCAGCGACCGCCAGAGCGACAAGCGCGCCGGCCACGAGGATGACGTAGTAGTGATGCGCCAGGCCGGTCTGCAGGCGGCGGCTCTGCTGCCCGGTCCAGCCGACGTCGCGCGCGAGTCGCTCGACCGCGGCGTCGATGCCGTGGTCGTCGGTCCGCCCAGACGCCCCGGCGAGACCCGTCGTCCAGCGGGCGACGCCCGAGACCGCCAGCTCGAATCGACGCTCGGTCCACCCCGACATCAGATTCGAGACCAGGATTGCGATCGCCGCGGTGGCACGAATACCTGCGTCCACGCCTCTGTTGTCGAAGGCGGCGAGCCCGCCGCTGAATCGCAGCGCGGGATCGATCACGATCTGCCGCGCCATCGCCGGCAGGCCCAGCCAGTCCGCCGCCGGCGTGCGGACCGCGGCCGGCAGCCCCAGCGTCAGCAGGCGGCCGTGGCTCCACCAGCGCCAGCAGAGCAGCGCCGCCAACCCGAGGCTGCCGATCGAGGCGGCCAGCAGCGCAGGCGACTCGTCGGGGAGAGCGCCTGGAAGAATGCCGTCGACACTTCTCGCCACTGCGGGAATCCAGAGGAGTCCGAGGGCGACGGAGAGGCCGGCGAGCAGTGCCAGGCTCCACCGTTCGGCGGGCGGCTCCTTCCGCGCTGCCGGCGGCGATCCGCCTGGGCCAAACGCGAGGAGATAGAGACGGCCGGCGTAGAGCGCGCTCAGGAAACCGGCGGCGGCGACGCCAGCGACCAGCCACGGCCGGGCGAAGGACGCGCCGGCGGCCGCGGCCAGGATCTGCTCCTTGGAGTAGGCGCCGCCGAGCGGCGGTACCGCCGCCAGCGCCAGCGCGCCAATCGCGACCAGGCGCGCCGTGACGGGCAGCGCCGAGCCGAGCCGCAGCCGTCCCAGGTCCAGCGTGCCCGCGGCATGTAGCGCCATGCCCGCGCCGAGGAAGAGGAGCGCCTTGAAGGCGGCGTGGGCGACGAGGTGAACGGTCATGGCGGCGGTCGCGCCGGCGCCGATGGCGACGAACATCAGGCCGTATTGCGCCGACGTCGAGGCGGCCAGCGCCTTCTTCAAGTCGGGTTGTAGCAGCGCCACGACCCCGCCGCTGAGCGCGGTGGCCAAGCCGAGCCAGGCCACCGCGGGGAGGAACCATCCGGTTGGTGCGAGCAACGGCGCCAGCCGCGCCACCAGGTAGGCACCTGCCGCGACCATCGTCGCGGAGTGCAGCAGCGCCGAGGCGGCCGTTGGACCCGCCATCGCCGAAAAAAGCCAGGGCGAGAACGGTAGCTGCGCGGACTTCGCCGCCGCGGCCAATAGCACGCCGCCGGCAATGACGTGGAGGGTCGCCGGCGGAACGGCTGCAAGATGGTCGAATCGCAGCGAGCCGCCGGCCCTGACGGCGGCCGCCGCCGCGACGTAGAGCCCGAGATCGCCGATCCGGGTCGCGAGAAAGGCGCGCAGCGCCGCGCGCGGACGCCAGGCCTCGCGCCACTCGTGCCCGATGAGCGCCCATGAGCAGGCGCCGACCAGCTCCCAGCCAATGAGCAGGGCCAGGAAGTCCCCGGCCATCGCCACCAGTTCCATCGCGCCGGTGAACGCGACGAGCAGCGCCAGGAGCCGTGATCGGCCAGCTTCCTTCGAGGCGGAGCTGCCGGCATAGAGGACGACCGGGAAGGCGATGAGCGGCACCAGTACGACCAGGACGCGGCCGATGCCGACGACCGCCAGCTGCGGATGGAGATGCGGACCCCACCAGGGCCACTCGATCACCGGCTGCAGCGCCGCCACCCGGATCGCGGCCGCCAGCCCGGCGAGGACGGCCGCCGGCGCCAGCCAGCGGGCGGCGCTGTCCAGGCGCGCGAGCGCAATCGCCAGCGCCCCGCCGAACAGCACGAGCAGGAGCAGCGCCGGCATCATCCGCGCAGCGCCTTCAGCTTCTCGGTGATGTCGGCCTTGCGGATGCGATAAACGTTGACGACCAGCGCGAACCCGACCGCGGCTTCAACTGCCATCACCGCCATCAGTACTACCGCCAGCAACTGCCCCTTGGGGGTGCCGCCGCTGGTTCTCGCCCAGAAGGCGGCGGCGGCGACAATCGCGCCGTTCAGCATCAGCTCGAGCCCCATCATGATCATCACGAACGACTGCTGGCTGAGCGCCCCGTAGACGCCAATCCCGAACAGCGCCGCGGCGAGGACGAGCAGCGCCTCAAGCGTCATGTGGCGCCTCGAGCGCGGGCTCCGACGAGCCCTCATCTGCCCAGCCGTAGCGACCGCGGCGGCTGGCGATGGCGAGCGCCCCGATCATCGTTGCCAGCAACACGATGCCGGCGGTTTCGAAGATCAACATCGAATCGCCCAGCAGCTCGGTGCCAAGCCGGGCGGTGACGTCGCCGGTGGGAAAGTCCGCGCCAGCCGGAAAGTGTCCGAACAGCCCGACCGAGGCGAGGCCGAGGAATGCGACCACGCCGGCGCCGATCGAGATGCGGTGCTGGTGCACCATCATCATCGGGTTCAACCCCGCCGGGTTCATCATGAACATCACCATGAAGACCGCCATGATGGTCATCTCCCCGGCCATCATCAGCAGCAATACCAGGCCGAGAAACTCGGCGCCCAGCAGCACGAGAATCACCGCGACGGCGGAGAACGAGGCCATCAGCCAGTAGGCGGCACGCACCATCGAGTCGGCGCGGAACACCCGCCAGGCGGTGAGCACCGCCGCCGCCGCCATCATCCAGAACAACGCGCCCGTCACGACCGGGCGCTCCCGCAGAACAGCGTGCTGATCACGACCTGGCACTCCAGCAGAACAGCGTGCTGATCACGACCGGGCACTCCAGAGCGCGAGGATGCCGGAGAGGAAGACGTCGGCTAGAGCGAGCGGAATCAGCAGGACCCACGACAGGACCACGAACCGCTCCAGCCTGACACGAGGGACGAGATGGCCGATGGCGATCATCAGCGCCATCAGCACCAGCGTCTTGAGCACCATCCACACCGGCCCCGGCAGCCAGGGCCCGAGCCAGCCGCCGAGGAACGCCGCCGCGCCCATGGCGGCGACGGCGACGAGCACCGCCGCCTGGGCCACACGCCAGAGCAGCAGCGCCGGGCCCGACAGCTCGGCGGCCGTCCCGTCGGCCAGGTCGGCGCCGTCCGGCAGGCGCAGCGGGCCCCAGAACGCGAGGCCTAGGCCGGCGATGAGATAGAGCGGCAGGCCGAGCGGCTGCCGCACCACGTTCCAGAGTGCGTCCTGGTCCCGGACGATCGCGGCAACGCTGAGTGACTGGGCGGGCAGCGCGGCGGCGATCAGCACCAGCGCCAGCGGCATCTCGTAGGACAGCGCCTGCGCCACGAACCGATAGGCGCCGATCACGGGAAAGGTGGAGTTGGCCGCCCAGCCATTGAGGAATACCGCGACCATCACCGTCGCCATGGCGGCGCCGAAATAGACGATGCCGGAGTCGATGTCCGGAAAGGCGAGCGCAGGTCCCAGAGGGATAGCGACGAGGGCGGCGGCAGCCAGGGCGCCAAGCAGCGCCGGCGCGATCGCCCAGACTTCGTCGTCCGGCCGTTCGGTGCGGCTGCGCTGCTGGAGCAGCAGCAGCGCGGCGTCGCGAACGGGTCCGGCGAACGCCGCCCCCGGCGCGAAGGACTGGCCCGAGACGGACCGGCCGACAAGCCGGTCGAGCACCGCGGTGAGATACACGCCTGCCGCGAGCAGGGCGCCTGCCGCCGGCACGGCCGCCGTGTCCGCGAGCCAATCCATTACGCGGCATCCTCCGTGGGGCGCGCCGGGACGCGCGCGTCTGGTGCGGATCCTATCGCGGCCCGCAGCTCGAGATCGAGGCTGACGATCGTCGTCACCGCGTCCCCCCACTCCAGATCGCGGAGCAACTCCGGAACGACAGTGAGAAGCGCTGACACCGGATCGTGGGCGGCGGTCAACAGGCCGTGCGGACCTTCGACAGCCCTGGCAGGCTCCAGGCGGCGGTCACCGGCGCGGCCGGCGAGATCCAGGCTCTGCGCCGCCTCCAGCAGCCGCTGACGCCAGCGCGCCCGGGCGTCGCCGCCGCGCTGGACGATCGGCTGGAAGTCGAGCCCGGTATAGGCCGCCGCCTGCAGCCGCGCGTCCTCCCTCAGTCCCGCCGATCGCGCTACCGGGCCAAGGCCCTGTCCGGCGATGCGGTCGGCTGCAATCACGCCGATGCCGGCGGTGCTCCATCCCATCCCGCGCGTCCGCTCGAGCCGCCGCTGCAACGCCCGCACGTCGTCTATCGCTTCAGGCCCGAGGCGCGGCAGCATCGCCGCCAGGCGGTGGCCCAGCCTGTCGAGTCCGTGCGTTCGCAGTGCGCGGGCCATCCAGCCGAGATGATGCCGGGCTCGCGCCAGCTCGAGCTCCGCGATCGGGACCGGCTGCGCGAGCGCCCGCTGAAACGGGTCCAGCTCCGAAGCCGGGCGATCGCCGGGCGATGGCGCGGGCTGGGCGAACGGGTTGTCAGCGATCGAGACGTCCTGGACGATGTCCCCCTGCAGGCGCAGGTCGAGCGTCAGGCCGGGAGGGAACGGCGGGAAGAAGGGGCCGACGCGAATGGCGATCTGATCGAGCTCCAGGCCATCGCGGTCGGCGGCGCGCTCGGCCATCGCGCGGCCGTAGGGGACGCCGCCGGTCATCCCGGTGCCCCCCTGCCTGTAGGGTCCGACGCCGCGCCACGGCGCCGGGTCCTCATCAGGCAGCAGCGCCGGCTCGGACGGCCGCCGCCCGGTGACGAGATCGGACTGGACCTGCCGGAGGGTCTCGATCACATCACCGCTGTCCGCAATGACCATTGCCTCTGGAAACGGATCGCCGGCGGCGCCGGACGTCCAGGCGATTGTCGCGCGCGGGTGCGAAAGCATGTCGTGGACGCGACGGGCGGCGTCGCGCAGCGCCGGCGGCAGTTGCCCGGCGACGAGCAGCACGTTGGCGGACCGCGGCGACTCCAGCAGCGCGACCCGCCCGCTGGCGCGCAGATCGAGGATGCGGGCAGGCGGGTTGACGCCTTCGAGCAAGAAGACGCGCACCGGCGCCGACGCCGCGAGCCGCACGAGCAGGCGCCGGATCATCACGACCACTCGAGCGCGTGCTCCCTCCAGGCGTAGAGGATGCCGAGCAGCAGGATGGCGATGAACATCACCATCTCCACCAGCGCCTTCATCCCCTCCCGCACGAAGACCACCGCCCAGGGATACATGAAGACCATTTCCATGTCGAAGGCGAGGAAGAGCAGCGCCATCGCGTAGTAGCGGGCGTGGAAGCGGCTCCAGGCATGCACGCCTGGCGGATAGCCGCCCGTGAAGGGCACGCGCTGCGGCGCCGTCGTGCCCGGCGGGCTGAGCACGTCGCCGACCCCGCGAAGCGCCAGCCACGCGGTGAGCGCGGCCGCGAACACGGTCAGCGCGGCGCCGAGCGCGGAGAGCATCGGCTACGCCTTGGCCGCGTAGTCGTCCGGGTTCTCGTCGAATTCCTTCTTGCAGTCATTGCTGCAGAAGTAATACCGCGTGCCGCCGTGCTCGGATGTGCCGACCGCGTCGCCTTCCTCAATCGTCATCCCGCAGACCGGGTCCTTCGCTTTTGCCATCGACGTCCTCCATGAAGAAACGGGCATGCGTTGCCCGTCGCCAGGCACGCAAGGACCGCACCACCCGGCGGGGGTGGGTGTTTCTCAACGGTTTGACGGCGCCGTTCGGCGGCTCGCTACACCCGCCGACCGGATTCGCTACAGACCCGCCTGCGTCGGCGGCCGCTTCGAGTTCGCCCGCGCCCGCCTGCGACGGATAGTATGTGATGGGAAGCCATCGGCTCCCGCACGCTGAAGGCGTAGGCTCAGCCAGGGGCATGAGCGGTCACCTGTGCAGGCGAGGCGCCCCAGCGACTGCCGTCGACACCGTCAACCGGCCGACCGGCTTATACTCGTGAGGGTTACGCAGACGGTGCCCGGCCGGGCGCGGTTCTCCTCGTTCGGCGGGACGGTGGAAGGGAAGGCCGCACGGAATGCCCAGGCTGACGGACGATCGGCGCCTGCAGGCGCTGCGGGAGACGGAGCTGCTCGACGCCCCTTCGCGGGCGTCGCTCGACCGCTACGTCCGCATTGCCAGTGCCGCGCTCAGGGTCCCGGTGTCGCTCATCTCGCTGGTGGACGACCATCGGCAGTTCTTCACCAGCGCCGTCGGCCTGCCGGAACCGTGGGCCTCGGCACGGCAAACGCCGCTGACCCATTCGTTCTGCCAGCACGTCGTCGCCGACGGCCGATCGCTCGTCGTCGAGGACGCCCGGGAGCATCCCCTGGTGCGCGACAACCTCGCCGTCCGGGATCTTGCCGTCGTCGCCTATGCCGGCATGCCGGTTGGCACCGCGGACGGGTCGATCCTCGGCAGCTTCTGCGCCATCGATTCCAGCCCGCGGCAGTGGACGCCGGTGCAGCTCGGCGTCCTCCAGGATCTGTCGGCCGCGGTCAGCGAGGAGCTTGAGCTCCGGCGCCGGGCCGTGCTCAGCGAACGCTCCGAGTCGAAGGCGGCGGCGCTGCACGAAGCGCTGATTCGCACCGAGGAGGCGTTTCAGAGGCGGGCCGCGGCGGCGGCGCATGATTTGCGCAATCCCCTCGGCGTGGTGATGCTCGGCATCCAGGGCCTGATGAAGCACCAGGCGGCGGCCTCGTTCCCGGAGCTGGCCCGCATGCTGGAGATGATCGACCGCAACGCCTCGCACGCCGTATCGCTGGTTGGCTCGATGAATGCCGCAGGACTGGAGATTGCCGAGGCTGGCGGAGTCGAGCTGACGCACATTGCCGAAGAGATTGCCGTCGACTCCCGCAGCCGGCGGCCGGCGCTCGCCTTCACGCTCAGCGCCGAGGCGTCGCCGCTTCATGTCGCCGGCTCCGCGACCGACGTGCGCCGGGCGGTCGTCAATCTGGTGACCAACGCCGAGCGCTTCGCGCGCTCGCAGGTGGCCATTGCGGTCGAGCGCCTGTCCGGCGAAACGCGCCTCGCCGTGGATGACGATGGCCCCGGATTGCCCAGCGCGCAGGCCTACGAACGGGTTTGGGAGCCCAACGTGCGCTTTCACGTCGAGGAGCGGCTCTCCGGGCGCGGACTCGGGCTCTCGATCGTCCGTGACGTGATGACCAGGGCCGGCGGCACGGTTCGCGCCGAGCCGTCGCCGTCGCTCGGAGGGGCCCGGTTCGTCATGATCTGGCCCGACGCCCGCGCTGTCTAGGTGTCGATCGCGCGTGTTGCCCCGCACATCGACATCCTTCGCGAATGGTAGGCCGGGATCCTGTGGCACAGTGTGAGCCATGACGGCCGAGCGCCGGGGCGTCCTCTGGACGAGCCCGTTTCAGGAATTCTTCCGCACCGAAGCGGCCGGTGGCGCACTGCTGGTCGCCTGCGCCTCTGCGGCGCTGGCGGTCGCCAATTCTCCCTGGGCCGACGCCTATCACGCGGTGTGGTCGACGCACGTCGGCATCAGCGTCGGCAGCGGCCATGCGCTCGGCCTGACCGTGCATCAATGGATCAACGACGGCCTGATGGCCGTGTTCTTCCTGCTGGTCGGCCTCGAGATCAAGCGCGAGGTCAGGGCCGGCGAGCTCGCCTCGCCGCGCCAGGCGGCGCTGCCGATTGCCGCCGCCCTCGGCGGCATGGCGATTCCGGCACTGACCTATGCCCTGGCCAACGGCGGCGGCGCGGCGATGCGCGGCTGGGCGATTCCCACCGCCACCGACATCGCCTTTGCGCTCGGCGTGCTGGCGCTCGTCGCCCCCAATGCCCCGCGCGGGCTGAAGGTCTTCCTGGCGGCGCTGGCGATCGTCGACGACATGGGCGCGGTGCTGATGATTGCCGTCTTCTACACCCGCGACATCGTCTGGGGGGCGCTC
>JAYTEJ010000351.1:0-2635 GCA_043735365.1 Acidobacteriota bacterium | reverse complement strand
GAGGCCGTGTCGTAGGCGGCCGAGACTACCGTGCTGATGCCGCCCCGCGCCGAGAAGTCGCCGACTACCGTCATGCGCCGGGGGCTGCAGGCGGCGACGAGCTCGTCGAGAATACGATTCGTGACCGCCTCGTAGAAGATCCCCTCGTTGCGGAACCCCACCATGTAGTACTTCAACGCCCGCAGCTCGATGCAGAGCTCGTCGGGCACGTAGGTGATGATGATTTCACCGAAGTCGGGGAGCCCCGTCTTGGGACAGACCGAGGTGAACTCGGGGCAGCGGATTTCGATTTCGTAGTCCCGGCCCGGCCTGGGGTTGGGGAAGGTTTCGAGGGCGGGGCTTGACATGACACAAAATTGTAGCATTTACGGGGTTTTTTTCCCGTTTGCCGCGCGAGACCGAGATTGACACCGTAAAACACCGCAAGCTAGGATGTGGCTCGCTTCCGACAATCGCCCGACACCGGTTCGCCCGCCTTCGTCCATCGAAGCGAGCCGGCACCCGGGCGGAGGTCATGATTTTCTCCGCTGCCGCCGCACGCGCGCACGGCCGTTATGCGGGTCTTACTGAGCGCGCCCAAGCAAGGGGAATAGCCGATGGCAGAGGCCCGCAGGATGGGCAAGTCCGAACTCTTTTCGCATTTCGCGGACCGCTTCGAAATGAAGCGGACGCAGGCGCGGGAGTTCTTCGACGAGTTGAACACGCTGGCGGAGAAGGAGCTGAAAAGGTCCGATGAGTTCGTGCTCCCCGGGATGGTGAAGCTGGTGGTGCAGAAGCGCAAGGCGCGCATGGGCCGTAACCCGGCCACCGGCGAGGCGATCAAGATTCCCGCCAAGACGGTCGTCAAGGCGCGCATCGCCAAGCAGTTGAAAGATTCGGTCCTGCCGAAGAAGTAGCGCGGCGGAGCGACCTTGACCCGGCCCCTGGCGCCGCCTCGGCGGACCGCCAGCGGGCCGCTGTTTTTTGTGCCCGCCCGGCCTAGCCCGCCACCAGCATCGGTCGTGCCTTCGTTCGCGGGAAATCGAGGACGAAGGTGGTGCCCTTGCCCACTTCGCTCGCGACCGAGATGTTGCCCCCCAGCTGCTCGACAATTTTCTTGGAGATCGCCAGCCCGAGGCCGAGGCCGCGGCGCTTGGTGGTGACGAAGTCTTCGAAGATCTGGCCGATGCGCTCCGGTGGGATGCCGCAGCCGGTGTCGTAGATGCGGATCTGGGCGCGCTCCGGCGTTGCCTCGGTGGCGACCACCACCAGGCCGCCCGGCGCGGTCGCCTGGATGGCGTTCAGGATCAGGTTGCGGTAGACCCGCCCCAGCGCGAAGACGTCCCCCTCGATGAACAGGGTTTCGGCATTCAGCTCGAGGCGCAGCGTCAGGCCGGCGGTTTCGGCGTGCTGCTCCATCGCCTCGAAGGCGTCGGCGACGGTGCGGTTCAGGTCGACGGCAAAGCGCTCGAGCGGGATCGGCCTGGCGATGTTACGGAGATCGTCGAGGACCCGCTTGACGATGACCAGCTCGCGCTCGACGGTGCGGCGGAAGGTCTCGCGATACTCGGCGTCCTCGTACATCTTCTGAATCAGCTTGCAGCTGTTGCCGATGTTCTGGATCGGATGCGAGAGGTCGTGCACCAGCCCGGCGGCGATGCGGCCGAACATCGCCTGCCGCTCCTGCTTGCGGACGGTCTCCTGGAGCTCGACGAGGTGATCCGCCATCGAGTTGAAGGACTCGCCGAGCTGGCGGATCTCGTCACGGCCCGAGGGCACGACGCGCTCGTCCATGCGGCCCTCGGCAATCGCCCGGGTCACTCGGGTGAGCTCGAAGATCCGCTGGATGAAGGAGCGGCCCCAGAGCCAGCCGAGCACCATCGTGCCGAGCAGCGCGAAGCCGATGACCGCGGTCAGCTGCCGTTCCAGCCGGTGGGTGACGGCGAAGGCATCGTCGGTCGGCTGCTCGACCAGCACCGTCCAGGCGGGGCGGCCGACGTCGGCCGCCACCGCCAGCAGCTCCTCGCCGCGGCTGTTGCGGAAGGTGATCGACTCGAGGCTGGCGCGGTCGCGGCGCAGCGTCCCGGCCAGCCTCTGCTCGTCCGGCGCCGCGCCGCTGGCAATCATCTTCTTGTCGTCGGGATTGCCGTGGGCGAGCAGCCGCGCCTGCTCGTCGAGCAGCAGGGCATAGCCGCTGTTGCCGACCTTGATGCGATCGACCGTGCGCCACAGCTCCTCGAGCGACAGCTCGGCGACGATCCATCCGGGGGCCTCGCTGTGCTCGATCAGCGGCACCGACAACGTCGTCGTCGGCAGCGCGTCGGCGTCGATGTGCGGCGTCGCCACCCGGAACTGCTTCGCTGCCGGGTCGGCGCCGCCGGTGGCTTCCGGCAGGCCGAGCTCCGTCCCGCCGGGGCGGCTGGTCGCCACCACCCGCCCCTCCGCGTCGAAGATCGCGATCTCGCGGAACTCCGGGAAGTCGAGGACGTAGTTCCGCAGCACCCGCGAGCGCTGCCACGGCTCGAGCTGGGTGCCGCGCAGCTCGAGGCCGACCGAGGCGAGCACGCGGACGTTGTTGTTGAAGTACTGGCCGATCTGCTTGGCGATCTGCTGCGCCACCTCGAGGTTGCCGCGCTGCACCGACTGCTCGGTGCCC
>JAYTEJ010000350.1:0-2665 GCA_043735365.1 Acidobacteriota bacterium | reverse complement strand
GTGCATCGCCTCGTGCTCGAGGTCCCCCCGCACCCGGCCGCGCAGCGCCTCCAGGTTCTCGAAATCCCCCAGATCCTTGGCGAACTCGTCGTCCAGCTCGGGCAACACCCGGCGGCGGATGGCCTTGAGCACCACCTCATAGGTGACGGTCGTACCGGCCAGCTCTTCGATGGCGTAGTCGGCCGGGTATTGCACCTCGAAGGATTTCTCGTCCCCGGCGTTGAGGCCGAGCAGATTCTCGTCGAATCCCGGCGGATTGGCGGCGGCGCCAATCTCGACCGTGACTGCTTCGTGCCGATCGGTCTGTGGCTCGGCCGCGGCGCGGGGAGCCGCCGGCTCCCCGGCAATCACCACCAGCGGCTCGTCCGCCTCCGCCTTCGGCATCGCCGTGCGCACCAGGTCCATCACCACCGAATCGCCCGCTTCGACGGCGCGACCTTCGACCGGCTCGTAGCGTGCCGCGCGCTCGCGGAGCCCCGACAGCGCCTCGTCGACGGTCGTATCCTCGACCCGCTGGGCCTTCTCGTGCAGGGTGATTCCGGCGTAGTCCCCCGGCTCGATCGGGGGCACGGTCTCGAACGTCGCCGTGAACTTCAGCGGTTGCCCCTCCTCGACGACGACGTCGCGGATGTCGGGGGTGTCGACCGGCTCGACGCCGCGCTCGCGCAGCGCCTCGTCCACGGCGCGCGGGATCAGCCCGTGCGCCACGTCGTGCAGGATCTGGTCGCGGAAGCGCTGGCGGACGACCTTGGCCGGCACCTTGCCTGGGCGGAAGCCAGGAATACGCGCCGCCTTGCTGTAGTCGCGCGCCACCTTGTCGATTTCGGCATCGACGATCGTGCTGGGGATCTCGACTACGAGGTTCTTCTGAGTGTCGCTGACGTCTATGTATTCAGTCTTCATTGGAAACAGTGCTTGAGCTCTCTACTGCCCGCCCTTATGACGCCGGCGGCCGGGACCAAGCCCCGTCCGCCGGCGCGCGACCGAATGCTGGTCCGCCTTCGCGCCTCGCGCCTCGGGCTTCGGGCTGCGGCGCGACGCAAACCTCTCCAGCTCGCTCGATCCTGCGCGAGCTGGGAGGGTTTGCGAAAGGGGGGAGTCGAACCCCCACGGCCTCTCGGCCACCGGATCCTAAGTCCGGCGCGTCTGCCAGTTCCGCCACTTTCGCGCGGGGACCGGCAACATTTTAGCCTATCACGCGCTCAGCCGGCGGGCGGGAGATCGATGCTGAAGAGCGTCCTGCCGGCGACATCCCGAAGCTGGGCCGTCAGGGCCCGGGTTTTCGCATCGACCTTCAGCGTTCCGAAGAACTGCAGGCCGTCGCTCGGCGGGCGGTTGCCCTTCGTGCCCGGCGGAATCCCGGAGAAGCGCACCTCGGGGCCGAAGGTGCGGTCGAGTGCGTTCGGGCCGAAGGTGCCCGCATGCAGCGGTCCGGCGACGAACTCCCAGAACGGATCGAAGGCCGTGACCCGCGCCCGCGCCGGGTCGTAGTGATGCGCCGCGCAGTAATGGACGTCGGCGGTAATCCACACCGTGTTGCGGATCCGCTCGCGCTGGATGAAGGCCAGCAGGTCGGCGATCTCGATCTCCCGGCCGAGCGGCGGGCCGTCGTCCCTGTTCGCCACCGCCTCGAACGCGTCCGGGCCGTCCGCCACCACCAGCCCGAGCGGCATGTCGGCGGCGATGATCTTCCAGGTCGCGCGGCTCGCCGCGAGCGCGCGCTTCAGCCAGTTCACCTGCGTGGGGCCGAGGAACGCGGACGAGGCGTCGAGCGCGGACTGGCGATTGGGGCCGTTGGGCCCGCGGTAGCTGCGCATGTCGAGCGCGAACACCTCGACCAGTGGACCGAGCGGAATCGAGCGGTAGACGCGCTCGGGATCGTCGCCGACGAGCGGCAGCGGGTTGTATTCGAAGAAGGCCTGACGCGCCCGTGCCGCCAGCAGCGCCACCGACTTCACCTGGTAGCGCGCATCGGAATCCTGGCGACGCTCCCAGAACCAGTTGTCGCGAACCTCGTGGTCGTCCCACATCACCACCTGCGGCACCTCGGCGATGAAGCGGCGCATGTGATCGTCGCCGAGGTTGTACTGGTAGCAGCCGCGGTATTGGTCGAGGGTCTCGGCGACCTTCGACTTCGCCGGCGTCACGACGTTCTTCCAGATCGAGCCGTCGTCCAGCTTCACCTCGGCGAGTACCGGCTGGTCCGCGTAGATGGTGTCGCCGACGTTGATGAAGAGATCCGGCTGGGCGCGGCGCATGGTCTCGTACATCCGCAACCCGCCCCACTCGGGGTTGATGCCCCAGCCCTGGCCGACGGTATCGGCGGACCACGCGATGGTCATGTCGCGTGGCGACGCCGCCGGAGTGTTGAAGCTGCCGGCGGACGGTTGGCTCCAGGTGCGCAAGTCCGAAAGGTCCTGGAAGATGACGCGGTAGAAAATCCGCTGGCCCTCGGGGAGGTCCGTCAGCACCACGCGCGCGGTGTAGTCGGAGGACTCGAGCGCCGCCGGCCCGCGCACCCGGCGCACGTCGGTGAAGCGCTCGGTGGTCGAGTACTCGACCACCATCCGCGCCGAGCGATCGGCGCGGCTCCAGATCACCGCGCGGCCGTTCGCGACGTCTCCCGCCGCCACACCAAACGGCATTTCCGGACGCGATTCGGGTG
>JAYTEJ010000349.1:0-3821 GCA_043735365.1 Acidobacteriota bacterium | reverse complement strand
TGCACGGCGTGAAAGGCGTTCGGCAGGCTGAGGCCGGTCAGGTCATACGCCTCCGGCACCGCGCTCACCTCGTGCACCTTGCGCCCGTCCGAACGCAGCCGCGTCAGCGTCGGCTTGAGCCGCGGTGCGCCGAAGAGCGCCATCCGCGCCACCCGCTCGCCGGCCGAAACGTACTTCTCCATCAGCACCGGCGACAGCGACAGCACGTCGGCGATGTTGTCGAAGCCGTAGCCCGAATCGTCCTGGGGAAAGTCGTCGGCCGGATGGACGTCGACGCCAAGCAGATCCCGGATGGTGTTGTTGTACTCGGTCCGATTGAGGCGCCGCGCGGTGATGCGGCCCGGATCCGGCGGCGTCGCCTTGTCGATGCGCACCAGCTCGCGCGCGATCCAGGTCGCGACCGCCTGGCGATCGGCCTCCACCGGCTGCGGCTCGTCCTCGGGCGGCATGTCCTTGTGCCGCAGCTTCTCGACCACGTCGTCCCAGCGGTCACCATCGGTGGTGAGCGAATCTACCGATTCGATGGCTTCGAAATTCAGGTCCTTCTTGTGCTTGTCGTTGCCGTGGCAGCCGTAGCAGTTCTCGGCGAGAAACGGTTTGACGACGGCGGCGAACCCGGCCTGGGGGGCGCCTGCGGGAGCATCCGCGGCTGGACGCGTGGACGCGCCGGACGCAGGCGCCGGGCGGACGCTGTCGTGCGCCGGCACCGGCCGCAGGCGATCCGGGGCGCGCCGGGCGGTCTGCGCCTGAAGGGCGGCGCCAGCCGCCGCGACGGATGACAGGACGACGACTGCGAGAATCGGCCGCATGACCCCCCGGAAGAGAGCGCCCTGAGGCGCGGACGTTGACGGCGCGGCGCGGCCACGCTGTGGGATGCCGACGGAGCGCATAAAAGATACTACGGCCGGCCCCTTTCCGAACAAGCGAAAGTGACACAACCCCTTCTGGGGGAACGTTGTGCGGCGAAAGCTCGTAACCTCTACCGACCGCAGCGGAGGTAGCCATGGATCAGCTTTTGTCGGATGTCCGTTCTGGCGTGCGCATGCTCGTCAAGTATCCGACGCTCTCGATCGTGTCGGTCCTGACGCTCGGCCTGGGCATCGGCCTCAGCACAACGGTCTTTTCCGTGGTCAACGGGGGGTTGTTCAAGGGCCTGCCGGTCCCGGACGGCGGCCGGGTCGTCTCCCTCGTCACCACCAATCCCGGCCAGAATCAGCCCCGCGGCCCGGTCAGCGTGCACGACCTCGCGGTCTGGGACGAGCGCCAGACCAGCTTCGAGCGCATCGGCGCGTTCGGGTTTGCGCCGATGAACCTGTCGAGCGAAGAGGGGCGCCCCGAACGCTACAGCGGCGGCCAGCTGACGGTGGCGGCCTTCGAAGCGCTTGGGGTCGAGCCGGTGCTGGGGCGGGGATTTCGCGCCGGCGACGACCGCCCCGGCGCCGAGCCGGTGGTGCTGCTCGGCTACGGGCTGTGGCGCGACCGCTACGGCAGTGCCCCCGGCATCGTCGGCACGGCGATTCGCGCCAGCGGCCTCCGCCGTACCGTCATCGGGGTGATGCCGGAGACGTTCGGCTTCCCGATTCGCGAAGCGCTGTGGACGCCGCTGGTCGTGGATCCGCTTGCCACCCAGCGCGGGCACGGGCCGTCCCTGCAGGTCATCGCCCGGCTCAAGCCCGGGGTCAGCCTGGCGCAGGCGCGGAGCCAGGCCCGCACCATCGCGGCCGACCTTGAACGCGAGTTTCCGGCGACCAACCGCGGCTTTGGCGTCGACGTGCTGCCGTATGCGACCAACATCCTCGGGCCCGAGATCTACGGGCTGCTGTACACGATGCTGGGCGCCGGCATCGGCGTGCTGATCATCGCCTGCGTCAACGTCTCGAACCTGCTGGTGGCGCGGGCGTCGCTGCGCCGGCGGGAGGTGGCGGTGCGGATGGCGCTCGGCGCGGGGCGGATCCGGGTCGTGCGCCAGCACCTGACGGAGGTGCTCGTCCTCGCCACCGCCGGCGGCGCGATTGGCGTGGTCCTCAGCATCTTCGGGATGCACTGGTTCACCCGGGCGCTGTCGGTGAACCCGCCGCCGTTCTGGATCACCTTCGAGCTCGACTACCGGGTGCTGCTGTTCGTCGGCGGCCTGATCATCCTCGCCAGCCTGTTCGCGGGGGCGCTGCCGGCCATGCATGCCGTCCGGGTCAGCGCCGGCGCCGTGCTTAAGGACCACAGCCGCGGATCGACCAGCGCCAGCCTCGGGCGATTCAGCAACGGGCTGGTGGTGGCGGAGCTGGCGGTGTCGTGCGGGCTGCTGATCGCCGCGGGATTGATGATCAAGAGCGTCGTGCAGCTGCGCAACGTCCAGATGCCGTTTGCGATCGACGGCGTGCTGACCGCCCGTGTCGATTTGCCGCAGCAGACCTATCCCGACTCTGCCGCCAGCATCAGGTTCTTCGAACAGCTGCTGCCGCGGCTGCAGGAACTGCCGAACATCGAAGCGGCGACGCTCTCGGACGGGCTGCCCGCCGCCGGCAACGGCGTCATCCCGGTGCAGATCGAAGGCAAGGCCTACCCGCAGGCCAGCGACTATCCACTCGCGCGCGAGGGGATCGTCACCGCCGGCTATTTCACGACCTTCAAGGCCCGCCTCCTCGACGGCCGCGAATTCACCAGAGCCGACACCGGCGCCAGCCAGCCGGTGGCCATCGTCAACGAGTCCTTCGCGCGCACGCATTTCCCCGGCGCGCATCCGGTCGGCCGCCAGATCAAGCGCATCCGCCCCTCCGGCGCCGAGCCGTGGCTGACCATCGTCGGCGTCGTCCCCGATCTGATCATGGAGGGCATCGGCAACAACAACGCCAGCCCGGTCGGCTATTACATTCCGATCGCGCAAAGCGACGTCGCCAACGGCGTGCGGATCGCGGTGCGCACACCCGGCGATGCGCTGTCGGTGGCCTCGTCGGTGCGGTCGGCCCTGAGCGGCCTCGACCCCGAGCTGGCGCTCTACGACATCGAGACCATGAAGCGCGTGATCGAGCGCCAGACCTGGTTCTATACCGTCTTCGGCACCTTCTTCATGGCCTTCGGCGTCTGCGCGCTGCTGCTCGCGGCGGCGGGTCTCTACGGAGTGATGTCGTTTGCGGTGACGCAGCGGACCCGGGAGATGGGCGTGCGCGTGGCGCTCGGGGCTCAGGGCGGGCAGCTGATCGGATTGGTGATGCGGAAGAGCGTGCTGCAGCTCGGCGTCGGGCTGGCGCTCGGCCTTGGCATCGCGCTGCTGGCGTCCGGGGCGCTGCAGCCGGTGCTGTACCACGTCAAGCCGCGCGACGGCGCGGTCTTCGCGGCGGTGGTCGTGACGCTCGCGGCGGCCAGCCTGGTGGCGTCGTCCCTGCCGGCGCGGCGGGTCACGCGCATCGACCCGGTGATCGCGCTGGCGAACGAGTAGGCGGCGTCCCCCGGGGAGACGCCGCCGACTGCCGCAGCCGGACGGCTACGGGGTGATGGCGCCGATGAACGTGCCCCAGTTGGCCAGCAGCGTCCGCGGGGCGGCGGGAATGTATTCGGTCGCGAACCACAGCGTCCCTGCCTCGTCCACCGCCGCGGCCGAGTAGTCGCCCCAGCGCGCGGTGCGGCTGCCGCCAAGCGACGGGTACCCCGTGAAGCCGTCCTCGGGGCCCGCGCCCGCCGCGGCAATGCGAACGGCGTCGGGCGGTGTCGAGAGCGACAGCCGGACGTAGGCCGCGCTCGGATAGAAGCCTTCCCCCACCAGGGTGAACCCGATGGCGCCCAACCCCTCGGAGTTGACCGCCACGGCAGGGAACAGCACGTTGTTG
>JAYTEJ010000348.1:0-1604 GCA_043735365.1 Acidobacteriota bacterium | reverse complement strand
GTCCTTGAGGGGGCGGCCGGACGGCCCGGCGACGGTGCCGGAAACCTCGGTGGCCTTCGGGGTCAGGACGACTTCCAGCCCCGTGACGTCGCCCCCCTTGAACTCCATCCCGGTATCCGTGATGTCGGCGCCGTTGACCTGCACCGATTTGAGCATCCAGCCGGGAGGGAAGCCGGACGGCCGCACTAGCCGGACCCCCGACAGCCCGCGCAGCTCGAAGGTGCCGTCCGTCTTGACCGGCGCCAGCGCGCCGCGGTCGAAGGTCGGCACCTCGGGGACCGCCGGCATCGCCGCGACGCGCAGCCCGCCGCCGCCGGGCGGCTTCGCGCCGCCTTCGAAGATCACCTGGCCGGTCACCGTCGTCCCCTTCGAGGTGACGATGACGAGGTTGGAGACGTCTTCCGCGCCCACCGTGATCGGGACCGAGGCCGACTCCATCTCGGGACCGTCGGGACCGTCGGGACCGCCGGGGCCGCCGATGCGCGCGGTGATCATGCTGTTGCCGCCGCCCGCTGTCATGATCTGCACGCCGATCACCTGGAGGATGTAGTCCCCCGGCGGCAGGCCGGCCAGCGTGAAGGCGCCGTTCGAGCCGGTGCGGGCGTTGCCCCCCATCATCCCGAAGAAGCCGACGTCGCCGCGCGGGACGACGGTGACCATCGATCCGTCCGCGGGCTTGCCCTGGGAGGTGATGGCGGTGCCGCTGATCCGGGTGAGGCGGACCGGCGCCAGCGCGAAGTCGATGCCCTGCGCTTCCTGTCCGACCGCCACGGTGACTTTCTGCGCCTCGGCGGCGACCGGCGTACCGGGGAAGTAGGTGGGGGCGTAGCCGGAGGCGGGCGGCTGGCTGCCCGGCGGCGGGGAAGCGGCGCCGCTCATCGACGCCATGCTCATCTCCATCGCGACGGCGTCGCGGACCGTGGCGCTGACGTAGTAGTCGCCGGGCGTGAGGCCGTAGAGCCGGAACTGGCCGAGGTCGTTGGTGAGCGCGGGGGCGCGGAAGGGCTGCAGCCGGCGGCGGCCGTTGGCCCAGACCGAGCGCATACCGGTGACCATCGCGTCCGCCACCGGATCGCCGAACTCGTCGAGCACGCGTCCGGCGATGACGCTGCCGCGCGGCAGGGTGATGTCGGCGCGGTCGAGCAGCTGCCCCTCGGCCAGCTCGATCGGGGTGCCGGACTCGAACGGGCGGGTCTGGCCGTACTGAATCGAGACAAAGCCGGGCTTCGACGCCGACAGGATCACCCGGCCGGCTGGCAGCCCCTCGAAGGCAAAGTGTCCGGTCTGGTCGGTCAGCGCCAGCCGCGAGCCGACCTCGGCGCCGCTGATGCGCACCTGCGCCCGCCGCAGCCCGGCGGCGCTGTCGGCGGCGATCACCCGTCCGCGAATGTGCGCCGTGCCGGTCCTGGGCGGACGCCGGTCCATGCCGAAGCCCTGGGCGGCCAGCGGCGGCGCGTCCCGGTCGGTGGTGATCACGATCCGCTCCTGGGCGGAGGCGGAGGAGAGCAGCAGCAGGAGACAGACGCCGGCGATCTGCGGGGTGCGCATGGGAACTCGCTTTCAAGCGCTCAGCTCTGGGCTATCAGCCTTAGACGTCAACGGGC
>JAYTEJ010000347.1:0-1784 GCA_043735365.1 Acidobacteriota bacterium | reverse complement strand
CCGTATCCTCGACCCCGGGCCAGATCGGGCCCCACATCTCCCGGGTCACTTCGCCGTGCAGCTGGCTCACGGCGTTGGTCGCGCCCGCCGTTCGCAGCGCCAGCGCCGTCATGTTGAAGAGCGGGCCGCTGCCGTTGTCGTAGTGGCCGAGCGCCATGAACGCGTCGCGGTACTGGCCGAGCGTGCCCCAGGCGTTGGCCAGGTGGGTTTCCACCAGGTTGAAGGGAAAGGCGTCGTGGCCCGCCGGCACCGGCGTATGGGTCGTGAAGATGGTCGTCCGCCGCACCGCCTGGAGGGCGGATTCGAACGACTCGCCGCTCTCGATGAGGTCGCGAATCCGCTGCAGCACGACGAAGGCGGCGTGCCCCTCGTTCAGGTGCCACGCGGCCGGCGCGAAGCCGAGCGCCTTGAGCGCGCGCACGCCGCCGATGCCGAGGATGATCTCCTGCTGGACGCGGGTTTCGCGATCGCCGCCATAGAGCCGCGCCGACAGCTCCCGGTCCCAGGGCGCGTTTTCCTCGAGGTCGGTGTCGAGCAGATACAGCGTCACCCGACCCAGCCGCACCCGCCACACCGACACCAGCACGGTGCGGTTGCCGAGCGGCACGGCGATGACGCACGCCTGGCCGCCGGGCGTCAGCGCCGGCTCGACCGGGGCCTGGGCCCAGGACAGACGCTCGTAGGACTCGAGCTGCCATCCCTCCGGGGAGATGTGCTGGTGGAAGTAGCCCTGGGGATACATGAAGCCGACGCCGATCAGCGGGATGCCGAGGTCGCCCGCTTCCTTGCAGTGATCGCCCGCCAGGACGCCAAGGCCGCCGGCGTAAATCGGCAGCGACTGGTGGAGCGCGAACTCAGCCGAGAAGTAGGCCACCGGCCCGGCCGCATCGGGGTAGCGGCCCTGCCACCAGGTGTCCTTCGCGGCCCGCGCCGCCTCGAGCGCCTCGATGGCGGCGTCGTACTGCGCGACAAAGGTCGCGTCGGCGGCGGCGGCGTCGAGCGCCTCCTGCGACACCTGCGTCAGCATCAGCACCGGGTTGTGCGCCGTCTGGCGCCAGAGCGGATAGTCGAGGCGCCGGAAGACGTCGCGCGCCTGGCTGTTCCACGTCCACCACAGATCGCCGGCGATGTCGGGAAGGCGCCGCAGCCGCGCGGGGATCGTCGGAGCAGTCACGTTATCCAAGGTGCCCTTTCATTGATGAGGCCGGCCGATCGAGGCAAAACCGCTATTTCACCACAGAGCCGGGCGTGGCGGAAGCAAATCCGCCGTCCGCGCAGGCGCCGGTGAGCGCGGCGAATCGCGCGAGGTCGATATTACCGCCGGAGACGACGACCACCACCTTGCGATGCTCGCGCCGGGCGAACGCCGGTGCGGTGGCCGCCGCCACCGCACAGGCGGCCGCGCCCTCGACGATCACCCGCGTCCGCGCCGCCACCAGCCGCATGGCCTGCGCGGCCTCTTCGAGCGTGACGATCAGCGCGGCATCCACGACCCCCGACAGCAGCGGCCACATCGACGGCAGCACCGATCGCCCTCCGGCGCCGTCCACGAAGGAGGAGGCCCAGGCCTCGAAGCGCTGCGGGGCTCCGGCGGCGAGCGACGCCGCCAGCGGCGCCGCGGTCGCGGGCTCGGCGCCGTAAATGCGCGCTTCGGGCCGCAGTGCCCGGATGGCGCACCCCAAACCGGCGAGCAGCCCGCCGCCGCCGATCGGGGCGACGACGGCGTCGACGTCGGGCAGTTCGGCCACGATCTCGAGGCCCATCGTCCCGTTCCCCGAAATGAA
>JAYTEJ010000346.1:0-2970 GCA_043735365.1 Acidobacteriota bacterium | reverse complement strand
TCGACCTCGTGGGCGATGCCGTCGAGGGTGACGAGACACCGTCCGGGGCCGGCGCGCTCGACCGACACCCGGCGCAGCCGCCCGTTGACCTCGACCTCGAACGTCACCCGCGAAGCGCCTCGCGCCGCGCCACCGAGGTCCAGCGCGCCGCGGCTCCGGGGGCGGCGCCGTCCTCGCGGATTCCCGACCGCAGCCAGGCATCCACCGCCGCCGCCACGGCCACGAGATCCTCGTCGCACTCGGGCAGGTCGCTGAAGCGGGTGGCGTCGGGGGCGGCCGCACGCGCCGCCAGCAGCCGATCGAGGTAGGTCGTGTCGTACTCGCCGGCGACGTAGTCGGACTGGCGCATCAGCCAGAGGAAGAACGGAATGGTCGTCCGGATCCCCAGCACGTGGTACTCGGCGAGCGCCCGGGACATGCGGTGGATGGCTTCGCCGCGCGACGGCGCCCAGGCGACCAGCTTGGCAATCAGCGAGTCGTAGAACATCGGCACCTCGTACCCCGCGCTGACCCCGCCGTCGTCGCGGATCCCCGGGCCGGCGGCCGGCCGCAGCCCGCGAATCAGCCCGGGAGACGGCATGAAGCCCTGGTCCGGGTCCTCGGCGTAGATGCGGCACTCGATGGCGTGGCCGGCCGGGGTCAGCGCCGCGTCGGCGTCGATTGTCAGCCGCTCGCCGCGGGCGATCCGGATCTGCCACTGCACCAGGTCGACGCCGGTGACCATCTCGGTGACGGGGTGCTCGACCTGCAGGCGGGTGTTCATCTCGAGGAAGAAGAACGTGCCGGAGGCGTCGAGCAGGAACTCGATGGTGCCGGCCCCGGCGTAGTCGACCGCCCGGGCGACCGCGGCCGCCGCCGCCGCCAGCCGTCGCCGCAGCGCCGGCGACACCGCCATCGACGGCGACTCCTCGACCACTTTCTGATGGCGGCGCTGGATCGAGCACTCGCGCTCGACGAAGGGGACCACAGTGCCCCGGCCGTCGCCGAGCAGCTGGACCTCGATGTGGCGCGGGCTGGTCAGGCGGCGCTCGAAGTAGACCGCCGAATCGCCGAACGCCGACCCGGCCTCCGACTGGGCCGTACGGATCGCATCCGCGAGCGAGGCCTCGTCTTCCACCGCGCGCATGCCGCGGCCGCCGCCGCCGGCGACCGCCTTGACCATCAGCGGATAGCCGACAGCGCCGGCGATGCGCGCCACTTCCGCGGGGGAGACCCCCGGCCCCACCGGCTCCGCCGTGCCCGGCACCACCGCCACGCCGGCGCGCACCGCGGCGGCCCGCGCCGCCGTCTTGCTCCCCATCATCGCGATGGTCTCGGGCGCCGGGCCGATGAAGGTCAGCCCGGCGTCGCGGCAGGCGCCGGCAAAGCGCGCGTTCTCGGCGAGGAAGCCGTAGCCCGGATGGATCGCGTCGGCGCCGGAGAGCAGCGCCGCCTCGAGGATCGCCTCGATCCGCAGGTAACTCTGCGACGCGTCGGAAGGGCCGATGTGCACCGCCTGGTCGGCGTCGCGCACATGGCGCGCGCCGCGGTCGCAGTCCGAATACACCGCCACCGCGGCAATCCCCATCTCGCGGCATGCCCGGATTATCCGCACGGCAATCTCACCGCGGTTGGCGACCAGAATCTTCATCGGAGTCAGAGCGGGATGTTGCCGTGTTTCTTCGGCGGATTGCGATCGCGCTTGGTCTGCAGCCCGGCGAGCGCCGCGATCAGGCGCGGCCGCGTCTGCCGCGGCCGGATGACCTCGTCGACGAAGCCGCGCGACGCGGCGACGAAGGGATTGGCGAACTTCTCGGTGAACTCGGCGACGCGCCTGGCCCGCGCCGCCTCCGGATCGGCGGCGGCGTCGATCTCGCGCTTGTAGAGGATGTTGACGGCCCCCTCCGGCCCCATCACCGCGATCTCCGCGCTCGGCCAGGCGAAATTGACGTCGGTGCGGAGGTGCTTGCTCGACATCACGCAGTAGGCGCCGCCGTAGGCCTTGCGGGTGATCACCGTCAGCTTCGGCACCGTCGCCTCGGCAAAGGCGTAGAGCAGCTTGGCGCCGTGGCGGATGATGCCACCGAACTCCTGCCGCGTCCCGGGCAGGAACCCGGGGACGTCCTCGAAGGTGATGAGCGGCAGGTTGAAGGCATCGCAGAACCTCACGAACCGCGCCGCCTTCACCGAGGCGTCGATGTCCAGCGTGCCGGCGAGGTGCGCCGGCTGATTGGCGACAATCCCCACCGACCGTCCGCCGAGCCGCGCCAAGCCGACGATGATGTTCTTCGCGAAGTGGCGGTGCACCTCGAGGAAGACGCCGTCGTCGAAGACCGCATGCACCAGGTCGTGCATGTCGTAGGGCTGATTGGGGGAATCCGGGATCAGCCGATCGAGCGCCTCGTCTTCACGGTCCGACGGATCGGCGGTCTCCTGCCGCGGCGGGTCGTCGACATTGTTGCCGGGCAGGTAGCCGAGCAGCTCGCGGATCAGCCGCAGGCACTCGCGATCGTCCGGCACGGCGAAGTGCGCCACGCCGCTGGTGGCGTTGTGGGCCATCGCCCCGCCGAGCTCTTCCTTGGTGACCTCTTCATGGGTGACGGTGCGGACCACGTCTGGCCCGGTCACGAACATGTAGCTCGTGCCCTCGACCATGATGTTGAAGTCGGTGATCGCCGGCGAGTAGACCGCGCCGCCGGCGCACGGCCCCATGATCGCCGAGATCTGCGGGATGACCCCCGAGGCGAGGGTGTTGCGCAGGAAGATGTCGGCGTAGCCGGCCAGCGACAGCACCCCCTCCTGGATGCGCGCCCCGCCGGAGTCGTTGAGGCCGACCACCGGGGCGCCCATCTTGACCGCGAGATCCATGATCTTGACGATCTTCGCGGCGTTGGTCTCCGACAGCGATCCGCCGAACACCGTGAAATCCTGCGCGAAGGCGAACACCTGCCGGCCGTCGACGAGGCCGTGGCCCGCGACGACGCCGTCGCC
>JAYTEJ010000345.1:0-2581 GCA_043735365.1 Acidobacteriota bacterium | reverse complement strand
CCCGATGTCGTAGCTGCCGTCAGTACCCACGCCGTGATGGAGATTCCACTGCAGCACCCGCAGCGTCGCGCCGCCGCGGGTCGCCGGCGCGGGCGTGTCGGGCGCAGGCTGCGGAGACGAGGGCGAGGGCTGCTGCGCCGGCGCCGGGCTGCTCTGGCGGGCGGCAATCGCATCCGGGTGGTTGTAGGGGACGCGGGCGCCGTTTGGCAGTGTCACCCAGAAGCCAGGGTCCGACGGGCTCAGGACGGCGTCCGCTGCGGGTGCGGAGGGCGCGGGGGCTGACGGGGCCGGCGCCGCGCCGCCCCGTGCCGCGATGGCATCGGGGTGGTTGTAGGGAAGCCGGGCGCCGTTCGGCAGCGTCACCCAGAAGCCGGGGTCCGACGGCGTCAGGACCACGCCGGGCGCGGGGGCGGCCGGAGCCGAGGTGGACGGGCGCGGCGCCCTTGGCGGCGCGGCGCCCTTGGCGGCAATCGCCAGGGGATGATTGTACGGCACGCGCTGGCCGTCAGGGAGCGTCACCCAGAAGCCGGCGCTCGAGGGGCTTTGCGCCAGGACGGGGCGCGCCGCAGGTCCCAGCGACGCGGCAAGCACCATCGCGAGGGCCGCTCGACCCACGCCGGACGTCAACAGAGTGCGAAACCGGGTAGTAAGAATCATCAGGCTTTCTGTAGTGCTTGTGCCGGGCGCGCTCCGGGGCGCGGCCGGCCGGTGGACAGGTGCTCACAAGCGCCCTGCGGCGCCCGGAACGTGGTCACGGCCAGACGACAAGCCTCCCCACCGAGGGCACAGAGGACGGCGCGGGGACTCGAGGCTCGAGTCTCGAGTCCGCGACAGGGATGTTCGGGTCTGGTTCCAGCCGATGGCGACTGAAAACGCAAGGACCCGACCAGATCCATTTGCCTCCCGATTGCTGAACTTTGCGCACGTAACGGGGTTTTGAAACCGGACGATGTCCGAAAAACAACTCGTCCGTTTGAAACTCTTACGCGGTTCACCATAATTCAACGTCCTTCCGACGGCTATCGGCCCATCGATGTGTACTGTTCAGCCGTGTTATGGCTCAGGCCTCCCCCAACTTCATCCGCCAGGCGCACGCCGGTGCAGTGTTTACAGACATCGTCGACGCGAAAACGGGGGCGCGTTCCTTGCAGAGCTGGAGAGCAGCGCCCACCAGATGGGTGGACAGCGGTAGTTCAGAGAGGCATGACGGCGTGAGCGAAGAGAACGGTACGGCGGCGCGCCCGCGGGTCAACGTCGCGATCGTCGCTCCTTCGATGCGGATCCTGGGAGGCCAGGCGGTGCAGGCCAATCGCCTCCTTCGGTCCTGGGAGGACGACCCCGACGTCAACGCCTGGCTGGTGCCGATCAATCCGCAGCCGCGGGGGCTGCTGCGCAGGGCGGTCGACGTCAAGTACGTGCGCACCGTGGCGACCGAAGCCACCTACCTGCCGCTGCTCGCTCAGGAGCTGCGGCGCGCGGATGTCGTGC
Source organism: Acidobacteriota bacterium (assembly GCA_043735365.1). Lineage (GTDB taxonomy): Bacteria > Acidobacteriota > Vicinamibacteria > Vicinamibacterales > 2-12-FULL-66-21 > JALZOC01. The sequence goes on along the minus strand of JAYTEJ010000345.1, from coordinate 1,093 downwards.
ACGTATTCTCGGCCTCGTACTTTTCGTTCCTGCTGGCGCCGCTCCCGGCCGTGGTCGTCGCCGCCCTGCTCGGCAAACCGGTCGTCATGAACTATCGCAGCGGCGAGGCGCCCGACCATCTGCGGCGCTCGTGGATTGCCCGGCGGACGCTGCTCGGCGTGGATCGCAATGTCGTGCCGTCACGCTTCCTCCGCGATGTCTTCGCGGAGCACGGCATCGCCGCCGACATCATTCCGAACATCGTCGATCTGGATCGCTTCGCGTTCCGGCGCCGCGAGCCGCTCCGCCCGCGGCTGCTCTCCACGAGGAACTTTGAGCCGCTCTACAACGTCGCCTGCACGCTGCGGGCGTTCCGGCTGGTGCAGGACCGCCATCCCGGGGCAACCCTGACGCTGGTCGGCGCCGGGTCGCAGGACGCCAGCCTCCGGGCACTGGCCGCGGCGCTCGGCCTCGAGCATGTCCGCTTCGCCGGGCGGGTCCCGCCCGAGGACATGTGGCGCTTCTACGCCGAGGCCGACATCTACCTGCAGACGCCGAACATCGACAACATGCCCGCGTCGGTACTGGAGGCGTTCGCGAGCGGCTGCGCGGTGGTCGCGACCAGCGCCGGCGGCGTGCCCGCGATCCTGACGGACGGCGTCCATGGACGCCTGGTCGCCTGCGACGATCACCAGGGCGCGGCCCAGGCGATCCTGACGCTGCTCTCGGACCCGGCGCAGGCCGTCCGGCTGACGGCCGCGGCCCGCGAGAGCTGCGAGCAATACCGCTGGTCGGTGGTGCGGTCGCGATGGGTGGCGCTCTACCGCAGCCTGGCGGCACGGGTGCCCTTCACCGCGGCCGACGAAGCCGCTACCCGGGCGTGACGCCGTGCCGCCACCAAGGGCCGCCGCCATGGCGCCGCTAGCGCGGCTCCGTTCCGTGGACGGCGCGGAGTTGCGCTTCCGTCTCGCCGTGGAGTGGCGCAAGCGGCGCGACCGCGTCCGCTCGGCGCTGCGCGCCGAACGCTGGCGCCGGCAGGATCTCGCCGTCGGCGCCGGCGCCGGCACGGCGCTGCGCTCGGCCCTGGCGCAGCGGGACTGGCACGGCGCGCACC
>JAYTEJ010000344.1:0-9178 GCA_043735365.1 Acidobacteriota bacterium | reverse complement strand
CGGCTCGATCACAACCGCGTGTTCATCCCCGGCGCGCCGGCCAAGCCCGAAGCCGCCAATTTCTATCCCGACGGCGCCGGCAAGGCCGCCATCCAGCAGTGGATCGACGGCCTCCCCGCCACGGCGCGGCCGGCCGCCATCGGCTTTTTCACCACCATCCGGCGCGCTCCGGCCGGTGCGCCCGGGCCCTTCACCACCGTCCCCTACAGCATCGAATACCAGCCGGAGCTCGCCCAGGCAGCGGCGCTGCTGCGGGAGGCCGCCGGCCTCACCGCGGAGCCGACGCTCAAGGCCTTCCTCACCGCCCGCGCCGAGGCGTTCCTGACCAACGACTACTACGCCAGCGACGTCGCCTGGATGGAGCTCGACGCCACGATCGAGCCGACCATCGGCCCCTACGAGGTCTACGAGGACGAATGGTTCAACTACAAGGCCGCCTTCGAAGCCTTCATCACGGTCCGCGATGCCGCCGAATCGAAGCGCCTCCAGGCCTTTTCCGCCCATCTCCAGGAGCTCGAGGACGCGCTGCCGATCGACCCGAAGTACCGCAACCCGAAGCTCGGCGCGCTCGCCCCCATCCGCGTCGTCAACGTCGTCTTCACCGCCGGCGACGGCAACCGCGGCATCCAGACCGCGGCCTATAACCTCCCCAACGACGAGCGCGTGGTGCGGGAGAAGGGCACCAAGCGGGTGATGCTCAAGAACATGCAGGACGCGAAGTTCAACCGCGTGCTCGTCCCGATCAGCAAGGTGGCGCTGTCGGCGGCCGATCAGCGCGACCTGTCCTTCGAGGCGTTCTTCACCCACATCCTGATGCACGAGCTGATGCACGGCCTCGGGCCACACAACATCACCGTCGGCGGCCGCGAGACCACCGTCCGCCAGGAGCTCAAGGAGACCTACAGCGCCATCGAGGAAGCCAAGGCCGACGTCTCGGGGCTGTGGGCGCTCCAGCAGCTCGCGGATCGCAAGCTGGTGGACCCGGCCATCGCGCGGACGATGTACACGACCTTCCTGGCCTCGGCGTTCCGCTCGATCCGGTTCGGCCTCAACGAGGCGCACGGACGCGGCATCGCCGTGCAGCTCAACTACCTGCTCGACGCCGGCGCCTTCAAGGTCATGCCCGGCGGCACCTTCAGCGTCGATGCGGCCAAGATCGCCGGCGCGGTCACGGCACTGACGCGCGACATCATGACCATCGAGGCGGAAGGGGATTACACCAGCGCCAAGTCGCTCATCGAGCGGCTGGGCGTGGTCCGGCCGCCGGTCCAGAGGATTCTCGACCGGCTGGCAGCCGTGCCGGTGGACATCGAGCCGAAGTTCACGACCGCGGAACGGTTGAGGTAACGACAGGACCCCAGACCTCAGCGGCTGGCACGACCATTGCGGAACCGTCGAGGCGGAGGTCGAAGGCCGTGAAACAGTGTGCCGTGCTCGTCATCAACACCGCCGGACAGCTGACGCCGCATCGCGCCGCCCTCGAGAAAGTCGGATTCCGCGTCGTCGAGACCGCGGACTGGCCGACCGACGAGCTGGTGCTGGGGTTCGAAGTGGTCGTCGCCCTGCTGCACCATGTGGAAGCGATTTCCATGATTGGCGCCCGGCTGCGCGCCAAGCCGCACTTCGGCCACCGGGTGCTGATCGCAGTCGTGCCGTGCAGCGGCTCGTCCGACGAGCGCCGGCGGGCGATCGACTGCGGCTTCGACGACCTGGTGACCGACACCCAGGAGTCACGGGTGCTGATTGCCCGCGTGCTGCGGCAGCTGCGGGCGCGGCCGGAACACCGCTGCTTCCTGCCGGACCTAAAGCGGCGCGCGGCCTGATCCACCAGCGGCGGCGCGCCGCTTCGAGGACCCGCGCTGGTGCACACTGATCATCGTCAAGCGCAGCTTGGCGTTGATGATGCGCGAGACGCCGAGGATGTCCTAATCCCTTAATATGCCGACCGCCACGTCCGGCCGGTCGCTGATGATCCCGTCCACGCCCCAGGCGGCCAGCCGGCGGATGTCAGCGGGAGTATCGACCGTCCAGACGTTCAACGGCAGGCCGGCGCGGTGGGCGTAGGCGATGAAGCGCGGGGAGACGACCGTGGTCGTCCCGGATCGTTCCGGCAGCTGCAGATCGCGAAAGCGCGGCCGGCGAAGCGGCCAGCCCACCCAGGAGCGATAGAGCGCCCAGCGCGCTTCCTCGCGCGACGCCCCGGTGCGAATCCGCGGCTCGCGCCGGCGCACCGCCTCGAGCACCCGGCGGCCGAAGGAGCCGAACACCACGCGCTCCACGGCCCCCGCCGCCCGGACCGCATCCACGGCGCGCTCCGCCAGCGCCGGGTGGTTCACCTTCAGCTCGATAATCAGGGGAATCCCGGGATAGCGCTCGAGGACCTGCCCCAGCATCGGGACGCCGATGCCGCATCCCCGGAATGGATAGCCGCCGCCGGGCTGCGGCTGGAAGCGGTAGCCGGCATCCGTGGCCGCAAGCTCGGCCGCGGTGCACGCCGCCACCGGTCCCTGCCGGTCGGTGGTACGGTCGAGCCTGGCGTCGTGATGGACCACCACCACGCCGTCGCTGGACAGGTGCACGTCCAGTTCGAGGCCGTCGGCCCCGAGCGCCAGGCCGTGATCGAAAGCGGCGACGGTGTTCTCCGGCCGGAGAGCCGCACCGCCGCGATGCGCGTAGACGAGGGGCCGCCTGCCTGCAGACAAGGTGCACATTGTAGCGTCGGGCCGCCCCAAGGGCGGGTGATAAGATGCCGTATGACCTCGGAACACCCTTCCACCCTCGGCCAGCTGCGCGCCGCCGTCGCGGCCGGAGGCGTTGCCCGGCGCTCGGTTCGGGACGAGCTGCGCGCCAATCTCATCGCCAGACTGACCTCCCGGGAGCCGATCTTCCCGGGCATCATCGGCTACGACGACACCGTCGTGCCGCAGATCGTCAACGCCATTCTCTCGCGCCACAACTTCATCCTGCTCGGCCTGCGCGGCCAGGCCAAAAGCCGGATCCTCCGGGCCCTCGCCGATCTCCTCGACGACGCCATCCCGGTCGTGCCGGGCTGCGAGATCCACGACGACCCGCTGGCGCCGCTCTGTTCCGCCTGCCGTGCCCGGGTGCGCGCGGAGGGGGACGCGCTGGCGGTCGGCTGGCTGCCGCGCGAGGCGCGCTACGTCGAGAAGCTCGCCACCCCGGACGTGACCATCGCCGACATGATCGGCGACCTCGACCCGATCAAGGCGGCGCGCGCCGGGCTGCAGCTCTCCGATGAGCTGACCATGCACTACGGGCTGCTGCCGCGGGCGAACCGCGGCATCTTCGCGATCAACGAGTTACCCGATCTGGCCGGCAAGATCCAGGTCGGCCTCTTCAACATCCTCCAGGAAGGGGACGTCCAGATTAAGGGCTACCCGGTCCGCCTGCCGCTCGACCTGCTGCTGGTGTTCAGCGCCAATCCGGAAGACTACACCGCGCGCGGCAAGATCATCACCCCGCTCAAGGATCGCATCGGCTCGGAGATCCGCACCCACTACCCCGCCAGCCGCCAGCACGCGATGGCGATCACGGCGCAGGAAGCGTGGACCGCCAGGCCCGGCAGCGGCCGCGGCGAGGTGCGCATTCCGGCGTTCGTGCGCGAAGTGGTCGAAGAGGTGGCGTTCCAGGCGCGGCAGGACTCCAAGGTGGACAAGCGCTCGGGCGTCAGCCAGCGCCTGCCGATCTCGCTGCTGGAGAACGTCGTCTCCAATGCCGAGCGGCGCGCCTTCCTCGCCGGCGAGGACCTCGTCGTCCCGCGCATCACCGACGTCTACGCGGCGCTGCCGGCGATCACCGGCAAGTTCGAGCTCGAATACGAGGGAGAGCTGCGCGGCGCAGGCAACGTCGCCCGCGACATCATCAGGAACGCGGTCGGTAACGTCTTCACCGGCTACTACTCCGAGGTCGATCTCGGCCAGGTGACCGACTGGTTTGAGCTGGGCGGCTCGCTGCAGGTGGACGACACCCTCGACGCCGGGGAGCTGCTCGCCCGGACCGCCCAGGTCCAGGGGCTGCGCGACCTGACCGCGCACGCCGGCGTCGGCGCCTCGCCGCCCGCGCCGCTGCTCGCCGCAGCGGTCGATTTCATCCTCGAGGGGCTCTACGCACAGAAGAAGATCAGCCGCTCGGACGAGTTCCAGTACCAGGGCGTGGAAATGCCGCGCCGGCCGGTCCGGCCGGCCGGGCCGGTGGAGCCGGCGCTCGAGCGCGAGCTGCCGCTGCAGGGGAACAAGAAGAAGTATTACAACTAGCGGCGACGCCAGGCGGCCATGAAATTCAAGTACTCGAAGTTCACCGGCGAGGAGCTCGACGACCTCGATCTGGAGGAGCTGCTCTCGCAGCTCTCCGACCTGCTGCTGTCGAGCGGCTTCGACAATCCCTACGAGCTGCCGGGCGAGGGGGACGGCCACTCGATGCAGGCGCTGCACGACGCCATTCTCGAGGCGCTCCTGAACGGCGGACTGCTCTCGGACGAGACGCTCGAGAAGATGTTCGGCCACGACTGGCAGGACAAAGAGGATGCGGAAGCGCGCCTCGACGAGCTGATTCAGAAAATCATCGGCAAGCTGCAGTCACAAGGGTACGTAACGCCCTCTCCAGACCTCGACGGCGAGCGCCAGCGGCGCGACGGGGTCGGCGGGCCGGGACAGCCCGACGTCAACTTCAAGTTCGAAATCACCGACAAGAGTCTGGATTTTCTCGGCTACCGGGCGCTGCGGGATCTGCTGGGGTCGATTGGCCGGAGCAGCCTCGGGCGCCACGATACCCGTGAGATGGCGACCGGCGTCGAGGCCAGCGGCGCGCCCAAGCCTTACGAGTTCGGCGACACCATGAACCTGGACGCGAGCGCGACCATCCTCAACGCGGTGATGCGGGGGACCTCGCACCCGGCCCCGGCGCCGGCCGCCGGCGGCGGGATCGAGATCACCTACGAGGATCTGATGGTGGCGCAGGGGGAGTACCAGAGCTCGTGCGCGACGGTGCTGATGCTCGACTGCAGCCACAGCATGATTCTTTACGGCGAAGACCGCTTCACCCCCGCCAAGCGCGTGGCGCTGGCGCTGGCCAACCTGATCCGCTTGCAATATCCGGGCGACGCCCTCAAGGTGGTGCTCTTCCACGACTCGGCGGAGGAAATTCCCCTCACCCAGCTGGCGCGGGTCAAGGTCGGCCCCTACTACACCAACACCCGCGAGGGGCTGCGCGTAGCCCGCCGCCTGCTCGAGCGGCAGCAGAAGGACATGCGCCAGATCGTGATGATCACCGACGGCAAGCCCTCGGCGCTGACCCGCCCCGACGGCCGCATCTACCGCAACGCCTTCGGCCTCGACCCGTTCATCGTTTCCGAGACCATCGCCGAGGTGGCCGCCTGCCGCAAGGCGGGGATCCTGATCAACACCTTCATGCTGGCGCGCGACCACGACCTGGTCAGCTTCGTGCGCAAGGTCGCCGAGATCTGCCACGGCAAGGCCTACTTCACGACGCCGCGGACGCTGGGGCGCTACGTGCTGATGGACTACATGGACAAGAAGACCCGCACCATCCACTAATCAGCCGCAGACCAGCCCTATGCTGCCACCGACCATCCCCGTGTTTCCGCTGCCGAACGTGGTGCTGTTTCCAACCGTGTCGCTGCCGCTGCACATCTTCGAGCCGCGCTACCGGGAGATGGTGTCGGACGCCCTCGACGGCGACCGGATCATCGGCATGGCGCTGCTGCGGCCCGGCTGGGAGGGCAAGTACGAGGCGCGCCCCCCCATCTATCCGGTCGGCTGCGCCGGGCTGATTACCCACGCCGAGCGGGCCGCTGACGGCCGCTACAACATCGTCCTGCGCGGTCTGGAGAAGTTCCGCGTCGTCAGCGAGCAGCACCAGCGCGCCTACCGGATCGCCGAGGTCGATCCGATTGTCGATGCCGTGGATGACAGCGAGCGCGAGCTGGTGCGGGCCGAGCGCCGCCGCCTCGAGGCGCTGATCATTCCGCAGCCAGAAGGCCCGGGCGCGGAGCGGAAGATGCCGCCGTCGATGGGCGACGAGGACCTGGTCAACGCCCTGGCGCAGTACCTGGAGCTCGAAGTGGTCGAGAAGCAGGCGCTGCTCGAGCGCGACGGCGTCCTCAACCGCTGCCGATCGCTCATCGACCTGCTGGAGATGAAGGTGCTGATTGCGCGCCATGAGTGGCGGCGCGGCGACAGCTAGGCGGACCGGGCCGGCTCAGCGCTTCCCGGCCGCGGCGGGATGGAACTCGACGCGGACGTTGCTGACGATGGCGACGGTGCGGCCCGGGGTGGCGGTTTCGCGCCCCGCGGCGGTGGTCGCGTCGAGCACTTCCCCGAGCAGGCTGACAGTGTCGATCCCGGCCGGAATGGGAATGGAGATTTCTTCGCGCCCGAGCGGCGCCACCGCTTTGGCCCCGCTCGGCCCGGCGCCGCCGGAGATGCGGTCGTAAAGGTCCTTTTCGGTGCGGAACTCGGTCTGCACCGCCCCCCGGCCGAGCAGATCCCCTTTCATCGACAGCGCCGCCACCACCGCCGTGTACCTGGCGAAGCCGCGGCCGGCGCGGACGGCTTCTTCCGAATACGTGTGCCGGTTGTGGAGGTCGAACAGCAGCGTCGCGGCGCCAACGTGCGGCGGCAGGGTGACGAGCACGCCGTCGGCGGGCTCGCGGCCGGCGAGCACGAAGCAGAACGACGCCCCGGTCCGGACGCCGGTGCCGAGCATCTCCGGACACTTGAGCACCCCCGGCGCGGTCTTGAGTGGCGCGGCCGGCGCCGGCTTGCGCGCCGGCGCGGCGCGGCGCCGCTGCGGCGCGGCATTCGCGGTGGCGGAGAGGGAGAGCATCAGCAGCAGCAGACCGGCCAGGCGCATCGCTCGAAGTATACCAGCGCGCGTCAGCGCGTCTTGATCAGGTCGAGGAACTCGGCGCGGGTGCGCGCGTCGTCCCGAAACGCGCCGAGCATTGCGCTGGTGACGGCGACGGAATTCTGGCGCTCGACGCCGCGCATCGACATGCAGAGGTGGGTGGCCTCGGTGACGACGGCGACGCCGAGCGGCTGGATCTTGTCGCGGATGGTGTTCGCGATCTGGTTGGTGAGACGCTCCTGCACCTGGAGCCGACGCGCGAAGACGTCGACCAGCCGCGGAATCTTGCTGAGCCCCACGACCTTGCCGTTAGGGATGTAGGCGACATGACACTTGCCGAAGAACGGCAGCAGATGATGCTCGCAGAGGCTGTAGAAGTCGATGTCCTTGACGATCACCATCTCGTTATAATCGACGGTGAAGAGCGCGTTGTTGAGCACCTCGTCCACGTCTGCCGCATAACCGCTCGTCAGGAAGCGGAGCGACTTCTCCACCCGCTTCGGCGTATCGACCAGCCCTTCGCGCGAAGGGTTCTCCCCCATCGCGCCCAGGAGCTCCCGGATGATGTCCTGCATTGCCGTATTGTATCTCGCCGCTTTTGCCGCTCCCGGGCCGCTGCTCGCGCTGCCGGCGATCGCGGCTGCGCCGTCGCGCCAGGCGCCGGCGGCCGGCGATCCGGATGCGCTCTACGCGGGCCGCGCCGACCTGGCGAGCGCCCGGGCCGCCGCGGCGATCTGGGCAGCACGGCTCGCGCACGACCCCCACGACTTCGAATCGGCGGCCAAACTGGCGCGGGCGCTCTACTGGGTGGGCACGCATGCCGCGCCGGCGGAGCGGCGCGCCCTGCTCGAGCGCGGCATCGCCGCCGGACGCACCGCCGCCACCCTCGAGCCGCGGCGGCCTGAAGGGCATTTCTGGACGGCCGCCACCATCGGCGCGCTGGCGGACTCGTCCGGCCTCACCTACGGCCTGCGCCACAAGGGGGAAATCCGCGACGAGCTGATGATCGTCCTGGCGCTCAATCCGGCCTACCAGCGCGGCTCGGCCGACCGGGCTCTGGGACGCTGGTACAACAGGGTCCCGGGCCTCTTCGGCGGCAACAACCTCACCGCCGAACAGCACCTGCGCAAGTCGCTCACCTACGGCCCCGGCAACACCGCCTCGCTCTACTTCCTCGCCGAGACGCTGCTGGCCCTCAAACGCGGGCCCGAGGCGCGCGAGACGCTCCAGGCGCTCCTCGCCTCTCCCGGCGATCCCGACTGGGCGCCCGAGGACCGCGAATACAAGGCCAAGGGCGAGCGGCTGCTGGAGTCGCTGCAGCGCTGACCGACGCTGAGCGCTAATACTTGTAGAATCCCTGCCCGCTTTTCTTGCCCAGCCGCCCGGCGAGCACCATCCGCTTGAGCAGCGGTGGCGGCGCGTAGGCCGGCTCGCGGTACTCCTCGAACATGATGTTGGCGATGTAATAGGTGGTGTCGAGGCCGACGAAGTCGAGCAGCGTGAACGGGCCCATCGGGTAGCCGCACCCGAGCGTCATCCCCTTGTCGATGTCCTCGACCGTGCCCAGCCCGTGCTCGTAGGCGCGGACGGCGTCGAGCAGGTAGGGCACCAGCAGCCGGTTGACGATGAAGCCGGGCTTGTCTGGCGCGCTGATCGGCTCCTTGCCGAGCGATGCCGCGAAGGCCAGCACCGCCTGGTAGGTCTCGCCGCTGGTGGTCAGGCCGCGAATCACCTCGACCAGCTTCATCAGCGGCACCGGGTTGAAGAAGTGCAGCCCCGCGAAGCGGTCGGGCCGCCTCGTCCTCGCCGCCAGCTCGGTGATGCAGAGCGACGAGGTGTTCGAACAGAGAATGGCGTGCGCGGGCAGCAGTCCGTCGAGGACGGCATAGCTCGCCGCCTTCTCCTCGATGTTCTCGACGATCGCCTCGACGACGAGATCGCAGTCGCCGAGGGCGGACAGCTCGATCGTGCCGGAGAGGTTGGCGAGTGTGCGATCCCTGTCCGCCGCCGTCACCTTGCCCTTCTCGACGCCACCGGCGAGGAATTTCTCGATCCGCCCGAGGCCGCGCTGGAGCAGCGCCGGCTCCACTTCACGCACGAGAGTCCGGTAGCCGGCGGCCGCCGACACCTGGGCGATCCCCGCCCCCATCAATCCGCACCCGAGCACGCCAACGGTTTTGATTGCCAATGACAGTCTCCAGCTTCCAGCTACCCGCTTCCAGTTTCCAGCTACCCGCTTCCGGTTTCCGGTTTCCGGTTTCCGGTTTCCGGTTTCCGGTTTCCGGTTTCCGGT